>NZ_JBSFFN010000015.1:0-161855 GCF_053596135.1 Streptomyces sp. NPDC001770
ACACGGTACATTGACGTAACGCTTGTTATGTAAATGGGGGTGCTCATGTTCTGGCTGTCGCTGCGGCGGCCTGTGGGCCTCCCGCACCGCCGGGGATCAGCCGATCACCTTGTCGACCGACTCGACGGCCGTCTTCCAGGCCTTGTCGGGGTCGGTGCCGCGCTGCTCCATGTTGTTGATCTCGGTGGAGATGGTGTCCTTGATGGTCGCGTCCTTCGGGCCGAGGACGGCCTCGGGGATGGTCTTGGCCTCACCGGCGTAGATCTCACCGATGGGGGCGTCGTTGAAGTACGGCAGCTTCGCGTCCTTCACACCCGGGAGGTCGTAGGCGCCCGTGTTGGACGGGAAGGAACCGATCGCCTTGAAGACGGCGGCCTGCTGCTCGGGGGCGGTCAGCCAGGCGACGAGCTTGGTGGCCTCGTCGACGTGCTTGCCGGAGCTCGGAACACCGAGGAAGGAGCCACCCCAGTTGGCGGCGGTGCCGCCCGGCGCGCTGGTGATGTCCCACTTGCCCTTGTTGGCGTCACCGGCGTTGACCGAGATCTGACCGGCCATCCACGCCGGGCAGGCGACGGTGGCGATGGTGCCCTTGCGGAGCGCGGCGGCCCACGGGTCACCGAACTGCGGGACACCCTGGGTCAGCTTCTTGGCGGCTGCCTCGGCGGCCAGGTTCCAGCCCTGCTGGACGGCGGGGCTGTCCTTGTAGATCGCCTTGCCGTCCTCGTCGTAGTACTGCTTCGCGCTGGAGCTGACGACGGCGTTGAACATCGCGCTGGCGGAGTCCATGAAGAAGGTGCCCGCGGGCGCCTTCGCCTTGAACTTCTCACCCAGCTTGAGGTAGTCCTCCCAGCCACCCTTGACCAGAGCGGCGACCTCGGTGCGGTCGGTCGGCAGACCGGCCTTCTTGAAGAGGTCGGTGTTGTAGCAGAGCGACATCGGACCGATGTCCGTGCCGGCGCCGATGAGCGCACCGCTGGAGGTCGTGGCCTGCTTGGCCTTCCACGAGACGAAGTCGGTCGCGTCGATGACCTTGCTCAGGTCCGCGAACTGGTCCGCCTTGGTGTCGACCAGCTCCTTGATGCGGCCGACCTCCAGACCCTGGACGTCCGCCAGGCCGCTGCCCGAGTTCAGCTGCTGGAGCAGCTTCGGGTAGTAGACCTTCTCCTCGGCCGTCGTGTCTTCCTTGACCGTGATGTTCGGGTGGAGCTTGTGGTACTCGGCGAAGAGCCCGGCTTCCTTGTACCCGAACTGGCCGTAGTCGGCGACGGTCAGGGTGATGTTGCCGTTGGCGTCGGTGCTGCCGCCCTCGTCGTCCGACGAGTCGCTGCAGCCCGCCAGCAGCAGGGCGGTGGCCGTCAGGCCAGTGGTGGCCACAATCGCGGCTCTACGGCGTCGACCTGCGACGTTGCGGGTGATGCGCATTCCACTACTCCTATTTCCAGGGTGTGACTGGCGGTTGGCTCACTGCGGGACCCAGGCGCCGTGAGTGCCGCGCCAGGTGATGCTGGGGGGAAGCACGGGCAGTGCCGATCGCACATAAAAACGGGTGTGCGATGTGGGAGCGCTCCCATGCGCCGATGACGGAAGGTTGCTGCCTCAAGGGGGTGGGTGTCAAGACTTGAAGACGCTTCCGTTGCGCGAGCGTGTCCGGCAAGTCACGAGACCGTGTCCCGCACAGGGCTTGCCAATTGGCGAACACTGGGGGCCGTTGACGGGCCATCATGGAATCGCCGCAGGTGAGGGGCCATTCGCAAGGAAGAGGAGGCTCCACCGCTCAGAACGCGCCATCCCTCATCCGGTCTTACCCCGTGGCTGGTTCTTTACCCGGCACGCCAGAAACCGGCCCGCCGAAAAGTGAACAAGGATCCCGCCCGAAACGATCTCCGCCGTCGACTGTGGCGCGATCGTGTTCTTTCCTCGAAGACCGGCCGGAGGGCCGCGGCCACCCGAAGCGGCCGGGAAGCTTCCACGCCGTGACGCCCCCGCCGGTTCCGGGAGAACGCCCCGGCCACCGGACGAACCGCCGAGTTCACACATCCGCCCCGCCGCGCGGCACTTCGATGTGCCGCCCTCCCCCACCGCTGCTAGCTTCGCCCCTATGTCACATTCATGCGCTTTCGTCACTGTCGGGACCTGAGGCGGCGTGGGTGTCATCCGGGACCACCCCGAACTCGCCCTGTTCCTCTGCCTCGCCGTCGGCTACCTGGTGGGCAAGGCACGCGTCGGCCCCATCACCCTCGGCGGCATCTGCGGCACCCTGATCGTCTCGCTGCTCCTCGGCACCCAGCACGTCAGCGTGAACGACGACGTCAAGACGATCTTCTTCGCGCTCTTCATCTTCTCGCTGGGCTACATGGCGGGGCCGCAGTTCTTCGCCAATCTCAACCGCC
Organism: Streptomyces sp. NPDC001770; assembly: GCF_053596135.1. Taxonomy (NCBI): domain Bacteria; kingdom Bacillati; phylum Actinomycetota; class Actinomycetes; order Kitasatosporales; family Streptomycetaceae; genus Streptomyces; species Streptomyces sp. NPDC001770. Next base: position 2,391 of record NZ_JBSFFN010000015.1, read on the forward strand.
GCAGCCTGCGCTTCTTCGCGCTCTGCCTGATCGAACTCGTCTGCGTCCTCGGTATCGCGTACGGGCTGGCCCAGGCCTTCGACCTGGACGTGGGCACCGCCGCCGGCATCCTCGCCGGAGCCGCCACGGAGTCGGCGGTCGTCGGTACGGCCACCGAGTCCATCGGCAAGCTCAGCGGGCTCACCGCCGACCAGATCAGCCAGTACCAAGGGCACGTCGCCACCGCCTACACGGTCTGCTACCTCTTCGGTCTGATCACCATCGTGCTGCTGACCAGCCAGATCATGCCGATGCTGCTGCGCATCAACCTGGCGGACGCCTCCCGCGAGCTGTGGGAACGGATGCGCGGCGGCTCCGCCGGGCTGGAGTCCGACGAACGGGAGGCGCTGCCCGGCACGGTCGGCCGGACGTACCTGGTGACGATCGCCGACGGGCGCACCGTGGGCGGTCTGGAACAGGCGCTCGGCGGCCGGGTCACGGTGGAGGGCGTCAAGCGGGGCAGCAAGCTCCTCTCCCCCTCCCCCGATCTCGAACTCACCCTGAGCGACCTGGTCCAGGTGGTGGGGCGCCGGGCGGCCATCATCGAGGCGGGGCGCGAGATCGGGCCCGAGACGCCCGCCATCCCGGGCCTCGACACCCCCCTGGCCACCAGCCAGGTCGCCGTGACCGAGAAGGCGACGCACGGCTCGACCATCGACGCGATGGAGCGGGCGCACCCCGAATTCCGCAAGGACGGGGTCTACATCACCGATGTCGTCCGCAACGACCAGCGTCTTCCCGCCACCGGGGACACCACTCTCTACCGGGGCGACGTGCTGACCCTGGTGGGCGCGCGCAACGGCCTGGCCCGACTGGTCGGGAAGATCGGTGCGGTGGTCAAGAACGACGCCACCGACTTCATCTACCTGGGGCTCGGCATCGTGGCCGGTTCACTGCTCGGTCAGGTCGTGGTCTACGCCGGGGACATCCCGCTGTCGCTCGGCACCGGAGGCGGCTGTCTGATCTCGGGGCTGCTCTTCGGCTGGTTCCGCTCCCGCAAGCAGACCTTCGGCGCGTTCCCCCCGCAGGCGGCGGCGACCCTGAAGGACATGGGGCTCGCCGTCTTCATCGCGTGCACCGGGCTGGCTGCCGGTCCGCAGGCCTGGCCCCTGCTGAAGCAGTACGGAGCCCTGCTGCCGTTCGCGGGCATCGCGATGGTGCTGGTGCCGGCGACTCTCTCGCTGATCGTCGGCCGCAGGCTGCTGAAGATCGAGAAGCCGCTGCTGATCGGTGCCATCGCCGGACAGCAGTGCTCGACGCCCGCGATCACCGCGGTCACCCAGGTGGCGCAGAGCTCGGTGCCGTTGCTGGGCTACACGATCACGTACACGCTCTCCAACTTCCTGCTGCCGCTGACCGGTCCGATCCTCGTGGGAATCCTGGGGGCCTGAATGATCGACTTCCTGAACCGGAACGTCTTCCAGCCCCATCCGGAGCTCCTGGTCTTCCTGGTGGTCGCGATCGGCTTCCTGCTCGGGAAGATCCGCTACCGCACCATCGCCCTGGGTGTGGTGACGGGCTGCCTGGTGGCCGGGCTGGTGCTCGGCGCGCAGTTCAAGATCCAGATCGACGACACGGTGAAGAACCTGTTCTTCATCATGTTCCTGTTCGCCCTCGGCTACCGGGTCGGCCCGCAGTTCTTCCGCGGTCTGCGCAAGGACGGCCTGCCGCAGGTGCTCAACGCGATCGTGGTGTGCGTGTCCGGTCTCCTGATCTCCTGGCTCTTCGCCGGGCTGCTGGGGTACGGCCCCGGGCTCGGCGCCGGGCTGATGAGCGGCGCCCTCACCCAGTCCGCGGCCATCGGCGTCGCGCAGGACGCGATCGGCTCCCTGCCGGGGCTCTCGTCCGCCCAGGTGAAGTCCGAGGAGAACCTGGTCGCCGTCGGGTACGCGGTGACGTACCCGCTCGGCACCATCCTCTGCGCGATGCTGCTGGCCAATGTGCTACCCCGGCTCTACCGCCGCGATCTGGCGAAGGAGAGCGCCGTCCTCGCCGCCGAGCTGGACGCTCCGGACGAGAATCCGGACGAGGGCGAGGGCTACTACGAGGTGGTGCTGCGCGCGTACCGGGTGGAGCGCCCCGACCTCGTGGGCCGGACCATCGAGGACGTCGAACGGCAGCAGCAGGGCATCGGACGCCGGATCTACCTCACCGCCGTCCGCCGCGACGGCGCCGTGCTGGAGCAGTCGCAGACGCTGGCCCTGGAGCGGGGCGACACCGTCGCCGTCAGCGCGCTCCGCCACGACCTGGTCGACTTCGACGCCCGTACCCACATCGGCCCGGAGGCGGACGACGTGGAGCTGCTCGGCTACCGCACCGAGACGCTGCACGTCGTCGCGTCGGAGAAGGCGCAGCTCGGCCGCACGATCGAGGAACTGCGCCGGGAGCCCTTCATGGTGGGGGTGTACGTCGACCGTCTCTACCGGGCGGGGGCGGAGTTCCCCTACCGGCTGTCCACCCGGGTGGAGCGGGGCGACACCCTGGTCCTGACGGGTCCGGAGCGGCTGGTGGGGCCTGCGGGTAAGTCCCTCGGCAAGCCGGTGCCGACCAGCTTCGCCACGGACATGGTCTGGGTGGGGCTCGGCATCTTCCTCGGCGGCTGCCTGGGCATCCCGGCCCTGACCGCCGGCGGGGTGCCGATCTCGCTGTCGACCTCGGGCGGCGGGCTCATCATGGGGCTGGTCTTCGGCTGGATCCGCGGCAAGTACCCGACGTACGGGAACGTTCCGCCGGGCGCCCAGTGGTTCATGGACACCCTGGGCCTGTGCGTGTTCGTCGCGGTGGTCGGCATCAACGCCGGTCCGAGCTTCACCAGCGGCCTCTCCGACGCCGGCTGGGGCCTGCTGCTCCTCGGTGCGGTGGCCACCGTGGTGCCGCTGATCGTGGGCTTCCTCTTCGGGCACTACGTCCAGCGCATCCAGTTCCCGGTGCTGATGGGCGTACTGGCCGGGGGTCAGACCACGACGGCGGCGATCGGCGCGATCAACGAGACGTCCAAGTCCCAGATCCCCACACTCGGTTACACGATCCCCTACGCCGTCGGCAACGTGCTGCTGACCGTGTGGGGCGCAGTGATCGTCCTCCTCAACCACTGAACCCGGAAAGGGACACCGCCATGCCCAGGACCAGCTTCAGCCGGGAAGAGATCCGGTCGTTCGCCCAGCTCAGCCCGTTCGAGCTGAAGGACAAGTTCATCAGCATCGCCCAGACGGCCCAGAGCGACGAGCCGGGCCAGAAGGGCCGGACGACGCGCGCGATGCTCAACGCGGGCCGGGGCAACCCGAACTGGGTGGCGACCGGGCCCCGTGAGGCGTACCACGCGCTCGGCTACTTCGCGCTCTCGGAGTGCAAGCGCGTCTGGACGGCGGACAATCTCGGCGGGATGCCCGAGGAGAAGGGGTGTGCCGAGCGCTTCGCGTCCTTCGCGCGGGCTCATCCGGACCTGCCGGGGATGGAGCTGCTGCAGGCGTCGTTCGACCTCGCGGTGAAGCGCTTCGGCTTTGAACCGGACGCGTTCGTGCACGAGATGGCGGACTCGTCGATCGGGGACAACTACCCGGTGCCGGACCGCATCCTGCACCACACCGAGAGGATCGTGCGGGCGTACGTGGCGGACGAGATGTTCGACCACCGGCCGCCCGAGAACCAGGATCTGAGCCTGTTCGCCACCGAGGGCGGTACGGCGGCGATGTGCTACATCTTCGACTCGCTGATGAAGAACGGCATTCTCGCGAAGGGTGACCGGATCGCCCTGATGGTTCCGGTGTTCACTCCGTACCTGGAGATTCCGGAGCTCGACACGTACGAGTTCGACGTGGTGCGGGTGGAGGCGAGCCTCTTCACCGAGACGGGCGTGCGGCAGTGGCGGTATCCGGAGGAGGAGGTCGCCAAGCTGGCCGACCCCTCCGTCAAGCTGGTCTGCTGCGTCAACCCGAGCAACCCGCCCTCGCTGGCCCTCTCCCAGCGGGTCGCCGACCAGATCGTGTCGATCGTGGCGGACACGAACCCGGGTCTGATCGTGGTGACCGACGACGTCTACGGGACGTTCGTGGAGGGCTTCCGCTCGCTCGCCGCCGATCTCCCGCGCAACACGCTGCTGGTGTACTCGTACTCCAAGCATTACGGCGCGACGGGCTGGCGGCTCGGGGTGATCGGACTGCACGACGACAACGTGATCGACGAGATGCTCGCGGCGCATTCCCCGGAGTGGAAGGAGCGGCTCGACCGGCGGTACGGAACGCTCTCGCTCGAACCGGGGAAGATCCGGTTCATCGACCGGCTGGTGGCGGACTCCCGGCAGGTGGCGCTGAACCACACGGCCGGGCTCTCGCTGCCCCAGCAGGTGATGATGGTGCTGTTCTCCCTCTTCGACATGCTGGACGAGGGCCAGGCGTACAAGCGGCGCATCCGGGCCATCGTCCAGCAGCGGCTCGAACTCCTGCTGGAGGGCGTGCACATGAAGGTCTCGGAGGACCCGAAGCGCGCGGCGTACTACATCGAGCTGGATCTGCTCGCGGAGGCCGAGCGGGTGCGCGGCAAGGCGTTCGCCGACTTCCTGGAGCAGAACTACGAGCCGGTGGACCCGCTGTTCCGTCTCGCCGAGCAGACCGGCGTGGTGCTGCTCAACGGGGGCGGTTTCGACGGTCCCGAGTGGTCGGTACGCGTCTCGCTCGCCAACCTGGACGATCTGGACTACCTCCGGATCGGCCACCATCTGCGCGTGATCTTCGACGAGTACGCGCAGGAGTGGCAGGAGAGCACGGGGAGCTGAGTCCCGCTCACGCGCCCCGCAACAGGGCGAGGGTGGCCTCCAGGTCGGTCCTGGTCAGCCGCTCGGCCGCCGCCCCGTCCCCCTCGACGACCGCGCGGACGAGTGCGGCGTGGGTGTCCTCGCCGTGGCCCGGGTGCTCGGCGCGCAGGTCGAGCAGGTCGACCAGGTCGATGAGGCCCTGCCTCAGCGCGGGGGCGAACTCGCCGAAGAGGTCGGTGAGTACGGGGTTGTGGGCGGCGGCGACCACCGCGCGGTGAAGGGCGATGTCGGCGTCGACGAACTCCGCGTCGCCCCAGCCGCTCGCGGCCCGGCGGGCGGCCATGGCCGCGTCCAGGGCGGTGACGTCGTCCTCGGTGCGGCGTTCGGCGGCGAGCCGGGCGGCCTGCACCTCGATCAGCATGCGGACTTCGTAGATGTCGGTGACCGCCGCCCGGCGCAGCCGTGCGGGCCAGTCCTCGTGCGGGCGGTCGGCGACGACGAAGATGCCGGCGCCCTGGCGGGACTGGAGCATCCCGGTCGCGGCGAGGGTGCGGACCGCCTCGCGGACGGTGGAGCGGCCGACGCCGAGGGACTTGGCGAGGGTGGTCTCGCCGGGGATCTTCGTGCCGACCGGCCAGGCGCCCCCGGTGATCTGCTCCCGCAGATGGGCGGTCGCCTGGTCGACGAGGGGGCTGGGACGGAGTGGGCCGAGGGAGGACACGCGCTTCACCTGTCGGGTTGTCTGAAGACTTTGAATGTGGCTACTGTACCGCCATGACGCTCAGCGGTCTCCTTCTTCTCGGCTGCCGCGGCGGGGCCTGAAGCGACCGGCACCCCGCCGCGGGGCGCCGCGCCGTGCCGGTCGCATCCGGCGACACGAGAAGGAACACCCGTCCTCATGCCTACGACGCACAGCTTCCCCACCCTCCGGACGCCGCGCGGCCCGGTGCCCGCCGGCTCCCCCGCGTGGAACCCGCAGCGCGCCAGCGACATGCCCTCGCACCGCTACCGCTCCGCCTTCGACCGGGTGCACATCCCCTCCCTGAACGACCGCGGCTGGCCGGACGCGCGGATCGAGAAGGCGCCCCTGTGGGTGCCCGTGGACCTGCGCGACGGCAACCAGGCACTGGCCGAGCCGATGGACACCCCGCGCAAGCGCCGGATGTTCGACCTGCTGGTCACCATGGGGTTCAAGGAGATCGAGATCGGCTACCCGTCCGCCAGCCGGACGGACTTCGACTTCGTGCGCCACCTGGTGGAGAGCGACGCGATCCCCGGCGACGTGACCCCCGTCGTCTTCACCCCGGCGAAGCCGGACCTGATCGCGCGGACCTTCGAGTCGGTGGCCGGGATGCCCCGCGCGGTGGTTCACCTCTACATCCCGACCGCCCCCGTCTGGCGCGACGTCGTCCTCGGCCGGGACCGCGCGCAGGTGTGGGCGACCGTGCGGGAGGCGGCGGAGCTGATGGACCGGCTGGCCGGGCGGCACCCCGCGACGGACATCAGGTTCGAGTTCTCCCCCGAGGTCTTCGTACTGACCGAACCGGATTTCGTCCTGGAGGTCTGCAACGGGCTGACGGCCCTCTGGGACGCGTCCCCGGACCGGCCGGTGATCCACAACCTGCCCGCCACGGTGGAGATCGCGACGCCCAACGTCTACGCCGACCAGATCGAGTACATGCACCGGGCCCTGGACCGCCGGGAGTCGGTGATCCTCTCCGTCCACCCGCACCACGACCGGGGCACCGGGGTGGCCTGCGCCGAACTCGCCGTACTGGCGGGCGCGCAGCGCGTGGAGGGCTGCCTCTTCGGCAACGGCGAGCGCACCGGCAACGTCGACCTGGTGAACCTGGCACTGAACCTGCACGCCCAGGGGGTCGACCCGATGGTGGACTTCTCGGACATCGACGAGATCCGCCGCACGGTCGAGCACTGCAACCGGCTCACGGTGCCGCCGCGCCACCCGTACGCGGGCGACCTCGTGTACACCGCCTTCTCCGGCACCCACCAGGACGCCATCAGCAAGGGGTTCGCGCACCACGAGCGCACCGCATCGCCGGCCTGGGACGTGCCGTACCTCCCGATCGACCCGGCGGACGTGGGGCGCGGTTACGAGGCGGTCATCCGGGTCAACAGCCAGTCCGGCAAGGGCGGGATCGCCCACCTGCTGCGGAGCTCCTACGGCGTGGACCTGCCCGCCCGGATGCGGCCCGACTTCTCCCGTACGGTGCAGCGCTCGACCGACGACAGCGGCCTGGAGGCGACCCCGAAGGACCTGTGGGAACTGTTCACCGCGACGTACCTGACGCCGGGCCAGGACGGGCCGGTGGCGCTGGAGGCATGGACCGCCGACGTCACCGCCGACGGGGAGCACCGGTTCGCGTGCACCCTGCGCACCGAGGGGTGCGGCGGGGACGTGACGGGCGACTACGAGGGCACCGGCAACGGCCCGCTGTCCGCGTTCGTCCGGGCACTGGCGGGCGCCGGCCACGAGGTGGAGATCCTGGACTTCACCCAGCACGCGACGACCGGCGGGCAGGACAGCCCGGCGATGGCGTACGCGGAGTGCCGGGTCGGCGGCCGGGTGGTCTGGGGCGCGGGCCGGGACACCTCGGTGCTGACCGCCTCGGTGCTGGCGGTGCTCTCGGCGGTGAACCGGGCGGGGTGAGACGGGGGTTCGGCCCGGCCGGACGGTCCGACCCGGGGATCGGGCCCGGGACCGGGCCGGGTGAGCCGGGGTTCGGCCCGGGCCGGGCGGCCGTGGTTCCGCGGCCGCCCGGCCCCGGGCCTCCGCCCTCAGTCGAACGCGTTCGGCGGCGGTGCCGGGGAGGCCTTCGCGTCCGCGTCGGTGACGACCGCGGCGCCGCCGGTGAAGTCGGCCAGCGCGCGGCCGTGTTCGACGCGGCCGGGGTGCGGGTCGGTGGCGACGCGGCGGGTGAGTTCGGCGACGGCGAGGGGGCGGTCGGAGGCGACGAGCACGGCGTTGCCGAAGCGGCGGCCCCGCCAGACCGTGGGGTCGGCGGCGAGCGCCAGTTCGGGGAAGTGCGCGGCGGCGGTGGCGATCTGGCCGCGCAGGTGGGCGAGCGGCGGCCCGTCCGCGAGGTTGGCGACGTAACTCCCGCCCGGCTTCAGCGCCCGTCGCACCTCGGCGAGGAATTCGGTGGTCGTCAGGTGGGCGGGGGTACGGGCTCCGCCGAACACGTCGGCGACGACGAGATCGGCCCAGCCGTCGGGTATCTTGCCGAGCCCGGCGCGGGCGTCCAGGGCGCGGACGCGGACCCGGGCCTGCGGGTCGAACGGCAGCTCCTGGCGTACGAACGCGACGAGCGCCGCGTCGATCTCGACGATCTGCTGGGTGGAGCGGGGCCGCGTGGCGGCGGTGTAGCGGGCGAGGGTGAAGGCCCCGCCGCCCAGGTGCAGGACGTGCAGCGGGGTCCCCGGGGGTGCGGCGAGGTCGATGGCGTGGCCGATCCTGCGCTGGTACTCGAAGGAGAGGTACGCCGGGTCGTCGAGGTCCACGTGGGACTGCGGGGCGCCGTCGAGCAGCAGGGTCCAGGCGTTCCGGCGCTCCTTGTCGGGGGCGAGTTCGGCCCGGCCGCCGTCGACGGTCGCGGTGCGGACCTCCCGCCCGCGCCCCGCCCGTTCGGGCCGCCCCGGCCGGTCCGCCCGGTCGCTCCGGTCCGCCCGTTCGGCCCGCTTGCCGGGTCTGGCGCTTCCCGCCGACGCTCCTCGACGTGCCACGTCCGTCCGCCCTCACCGCCCCCGTCCGGCCGGTTCCCGCGTCCTGGTCGCGCGGGCCGGCTGGGGCGAGGAGAACACCGGGGACAACCCCGCCCACCTGGACATTATGGGCTCAGCGGCAGTTGTCGGCCGCTTCGATCATGCGGGCCGCCTGGTCGAGCGCGGCCCGCAGCGCGGCGGGGTCGGTGACCGGGGCGTCCTCGGCGGGCGGGAGCAGCCAGCCGGTTCCGGAGACGGGCGGCTCGTCGGGGAGGCGGAGCCCTCGGCCCTCGGTGCTCGTACACGCGCTGCCCGGGACGTCCCAGCCCTCGGCGGTGCCCGGGGGCACCAGGAACCCGACGGTGTCGCCGGCCCCGTCGTGGAGCACCGGTCCCACCACGACCGGGCCGGTGCCCCGGCGCAGGATGTCGACGGCCTCCAGCCCCTGCCGGGCGGGGACGGTGACGAGGTCGCACAGGTGCGCGGCGCACCCCTCGATCGGGTCCGATGTCGCGTGCGGCGGAACGGCCGGCTGCGCCCCCGCGTCCTTCGAGGTGGCCGCTGTGGTCCATGGGCCGGTCTCCGTGCCGAGGTGAAGCATGGGAACCCCTCCTGTCGTCGCCGAACGGAGCCACGCCCCGTCTCCGCATGGACCAACGCGCCGACGGCGTCAAGGGCTACGGTGCCAAGCCGCCGCAAAGGGTGGCAGTTCATGGCGGATCGCGGTCGACTTGCCCCTGTTTGTCGGGAAACACTGTGTGAACCGCCCGTCACACCAGGTACGTTCTTGCTCCGCCGGGACACCTGAGGCATGCGCCCGGCTGCACCAGAGAGGGCCACGCCATGGTGTCGTCACGGGCCGTTCCCAACCTCGTCTTCCGCCAGTTGCGCGGACAGCGCTCGGCGGGAGAGTTCGCGGCGGCCGTCCGCAGGGCCGCCCGTGAGATCGGCGAGCAGGTCGCCTGCGACGCCCGCTACATCGGGCGCGTGGAGTCCGGCGAGATCCGGTGCCCGAACTACGCGTACGAACGGGTCTTCCTGCACATGTTCCCCGGCACCACCCTGGGGGACCTGGGCTTCCCGGACCGGGAGAGCGTGCGCGGACGTTCGGCGCGCACGCGTGGTCCGGCGGTCTGGAGATCCCTGTCCGGGGATCTTGGTCCGGCCCTCTCCGTACCCAGCGACATCGAGGAGAGCGACGTGCTGCGTCGCGTGTTCATGACGAGCGGCACCACCAGTGTGGCGACCGCGTCGATCGGGCTCGGCGCCCACCGGGCCGCCGGTACACCGATCGTGCTGCCCGCCCAGCGGCGGGCCGGTGAGGCCGAGGTGCGTTCCGTGGAGGAGGCGGTGCGCGAGATCCGCATCCTCGACGACCAGCACGGCGGCGACGGGCTCTACCGGCGTGCCGCCCAGCCGCTGCGGGCCGCGTACGCCCTGCTCGACTCCGGTACGCCCACCCGCCGCGCCACCGCCGACCGGCTGCACTCCGGAGCCGGTGAGCTGGCCCTGTCGGTGGGCTGGCTGGCCCACGACTCGGGGCGGTTCGACGACGCGCGCTCGTACTACGCGGAGGCGCTGGCCACCGCCCGGGTGGCGGGGGACGACGCGCTGGAGGCGCACGCCTTCTGCAACACGTCGTTCCTGGCCCGGGACGCCGGACGGCCGAGGGAGGCGGTCCGGGCGGCGGAGGCCGGGCAGCGGGCGGCCCGTTCGGTCGGCTCGCACCGGCTGCTGGCCCTGCTCTCCCTGCGCGAGGCGGGCGGCCGGGCGGGGCTCGGGGACCGTACGGGATGCGACCGGGCGATCGCGCGGGCGCGGGCCGCATTCGACCGGGGGCCCGCCGAGCGGGACCCGGAGTGGATGAGCTTCTTCCGCGAGGCGGAGATGCACCTGCTGGAGGCGCAGTGCTGGTCGGCGCTGGGCGTCTGGCCCCGCGCGACCCGCCACGGCCGCCGGGCCACCGCGCTCCAGGACCCGCACTTCACCCGGAACCTCGCGCTCTACCGCGCGCAACTGGCGGGCGACCTGGCGCGGGCCGGGGCGGCGGACGAGGCGGTCCGCTCGGCGCACCAGGTGCTGGACCTGCTGGACCGGGTCCGGTCCAGCAGGATCAGCGCGATGCTGACGGGGACGGTACGCGTCCTGGCCGCCGACCCCGGCGCGGCGGCGGTGGCGGGGCTGCTGGAGCGGCACCGGGCCGCGCGGCGGGGCTGAACACCCCGTCCTCCTCGGCGCCGGCGGCCCGGTGGCGCCGCTCAGCGCTCCAGGTGGCCGGTGTCGTTCCACCGCTCGACGGCGGGCATTCCGTAGGCCCAGCCCAGCACGGACAGCGAGGTCGGTTCCAGCCGGACGCGGGCGCCGAACATCAGGTCCTCGCCCAGCCAGCGCGCGGCGATCGACCGCAGGATGTGGCCGTGGGCGAAGACGAGGACATCGCGTCCGCCGGAGCGCACCCGCTCGACGACCCCGTCCGCGCGGGCCGTCATGTCGGCGGTGGACTCCCCGCCGGGAACCCCGTCGCGCCAGATCAGCCAGTCGGGCCGGTCCGCCTTGATCTGCGCCGGGGTGAGGCCCTCGTAGTCGCCGTAGTCCCACTCCATCAGCGCGTCCCAGGTCTCCGCGCGGTCCCCGAAGCCGGCCAGTTCGCAGGTCTCGGCGGCCCGGACCAGTGGGCTGGTGCGGATGTCCGTGTCCGGCAGCCCGGACCATGGGGCCCGGTGCAGCCGCTCGCCCAGCAGCTTGGCGCCCTCCCGCCCGGAGTCGAGCAGCGGGATGTCGGTCCTGCCGGTGTGATTGCCCTGGACCGACCACTGGGTCTGGCCGTGCCGGGCGAGCAGGATGCGCGGTGCCATGTGCGGGCTCTCCCTGAGAACTGGGGGACGGCGGTGGCGCTCCGGGACGACGGTGTCCGGGCGCTCGGGACGTGTCCGGCGGACACGTCCGGGGAGGGACGCGCTCCGGCCCCAGGGGTGTGTCGTCGAAGTGCCCCGGGGCGGTGCGTCCGTCCCTCTCCATCATCGCGCATCATGACCTACGGGCATGAGGGCCGTACTGCCGGGCACCCGTCCCCCACCGGAAGTACTCCGGCGTGAGGTGAACCGAGCAACCTCACGGCCCGTCCTCACGTCCCCCTCTGCGCAGACCCCGGCCGGGGCGGGCCGGCGCAGGGGCGCGAAAGGGACCCCCCGGGGGAAATCACGACGGACGACCGCCGTACGGTTGAACGCCCGCCGTCGGACGCTTGAACAGGGGAGAGCCACCGGATGCCGCACGCCACACCCGCACGCGCCTCCGGCCGCCCCCGTTGGTGGACGGAGCTGCCGCTCATAGCGGTGGTGTACGGGCTCTACTCGGCCGGCCGGCTGCTCGCGCGCGGGAACATATCGACCGCCGTCGACCACGGGCTCCAGATACTCCGGCTGGAAAAAACGCTTCACCTGAACATCGAGCACCCGCTCAACCGGCTGCTGACCACGCACTCCTCGGTGGGGATACCCGCCGACTTCGCGTACGCCTCCCTGCACTACCTCGTCACTCCGGCGCTGCTGCTGTGGATGTACCGGCGGCGCACCGGCGCCTACCGCGCGGCCCGCACCTGGCTGCTGACCTCCACCCTGATCGGCCTGGTCGGCTTCACGCTGATGCCGACCTGCCCGCCCCGCCTCCTCGACGCCGCGCACGGATTCGTCGACACCATGGCGCAGTACAGCTCCTACGGGTGGTGGGGCACCGAGGCGAGCGCCCCGCGCGGACTCGGCGGCATGACCAACCAGTACGCGGCGATGCCGAGCCTGCACGTGGGGTGGGCCCTGTGGTGCGGGGTGCTGCTGTGGCGGTACGGACGTCATCCGCTGCTCCGCGTGCTCGGCGTCCTCTACCCGCTGACCATCGTCTTCGTGGTGATGGGCACCGCCAACCACTACTTCCTGGACGCTCTGGCGGGTGCCGCGGTGATGGGCGCGGGCGCGTTGCTGACCCGCCCGGTGATGCGGGCCGCCGCCCCCGTCCCGGCCCGGCTGCGGGCGTTCGTCTCCCGCCGGTACCCGTCGGGAGGCCGAGTTCCGGCGACGCCGTCCCCGATTGTCAGTAGCGGATGCGAGACTTCGGCGGGTGAGCGAATCCCCGGCCGGCGGACCCCCTCCGCACATTCCAGCGACGCGCCCCGCGCCTCCGGCGAACCCGGCCGGACCGGCGCCGGTGACAGCGCTCCGGCAGCGGCTCGCTGAGCTGCGCGGACCGACGGTCGTCCCGCACCCACTGGACGCCCGCGCGCTGGCCGCCCTCGCCGCCAACCCCGGCTGCAAGCGGCGGGCACTGCTCGACGGCGCCGGGGTCGACAAGACCGGGCTGGCCACCGCGCTCGGCTCCCCCTCGGGCTTCGGCCAGTCCCAGTTCGCGTTCATGCGGGGCAACGCCTTCGAGGCGCGGGTCAAGGCGGACGGCGGCACCGAGCTGCTGCGCCTGCTGCACGAGAGCCTCGGCGGCAGTGGCGAGCCGCCGGCGGGCGCCCGGGTCCCCGATCTGACGGCGGCCGGTCCCGAGGGCCGGACGGCCCGGACCGCGCTGGCCCTGCGCGAGGCGACCGCGGCCGGCGGCTGGAGTCTGCTGGACCACCCGATGCTGGCGCTGGAGGTGGCGGGCTCGCCCGCCTATCTGGAACCGGACGCCGTGGTGGTGCATCCCGACGGCCGGTGGACGGTCATCGAGATCAAGTCGTTCCCGGTGGTCGACGGTTCGGCCGACGCGGCGAAGGTCGGTGCCGCCGCCCGGCAGTCGGCGGTCTACGTGCTGGCCCTGGAGGCGGTCGCGGCCCGCACCGAGGGCGCCGAGGTGGCGCACGACGTCCTCCTCGTCTGCCCCAAGGACTTCTCCAACCTGCCGGCCGGCTCCGTCGTGGACGTGCGCAAGCAGCGTGCGGTGACGCGGCGCCAGCTGACCCGGCTCACCCGCATCGAGGAGATCGCGGCCCTGCTCCCCGAGGGCGCGAGCTTCGATCCGGGGTGCTCGGCCGAGGAGCTGACCGCCGCAGTGGAGGCGGTTCCGGCGGCGTACGCCCCCGAGTGCCTGGCCGCCTGCGAGCTCGCGTTCCACTGCCGGGCGAAGTCCCGGGCCCGGGGCGACGTGCGGACGCTGGGGCGCGGGGTGAGCGGTGAGCTCGGCGGGCTGACCACCGTCCGCGCGGTGCTGGACGCGGCGGCGGGCAAGGAGGGCGACCCGGCGGACCCGGCCGTCGCCGCGCTGCGCCGGGCGGCGGCGCTGCGCGCCGAGGCGCTGGAGGGCACGGCGGCCCTGCCCGGCCGGGGTCCGGCGGGCACGGCGGACCGGGAGGGCACGGCGGCATGTCACTGATCAGCACCCTGGCGCGGCTGGAGGCGGTGGACAGCGGGCGGGCCCAGCCACTGGCGACCGTACGCCACCGGCATCTGGCCGACCGGCCGCTCGTCCTGGTGCCGCTGACCACGTCCGGTGAGGCGGGTGCCCCACTGGGGGCGCTGGTGGGGACGGACCGGGAGGCACCGAGGCTGCTGGCGGTGGCGCAGCCTCGCGACCGTGATCTGCGGTTCGCGTTCCTGGCGGAGCTGGCCGAACTGGTGCTCCCGCACATCGAGGCGTACGCGGACGTGGTGGAGCCGTCCGAGCGGAGCGAGACCGACCCGGAGACCGGCAGGAAGGTCAAGGTCGAGGTCGAGCTGTGCGTGGACGCGGCGCAGGTGATCGTGCCGAGCCGGGCCGGGATCGACCTGGTGCGGCTGCTGGGGCGGTCGATGCGGTTCCGGCGCACCGCGGAGGACGATCCGGACACCCCGTATCCGGCTCCGGCCCGGGTGCCGCTGCTCGGCCGCTGGCTGACGCACTACGCGGAGCGGGCCCGGGTGCCGGGTTCCTCGCTGCTGCTGGCCACCACCGATCTGCTGAACCGTCATTGGGCGACGGGTCAGAGCAGTGTGGAGGACCAGCACCTGGGCGCGCTGCTCGCCTGGATCGACCCGCCGGACGGCGGGTCGGGCGCCGAGGCGGCGCTCCGGGCCGAGCTGGAGCGGGACCGGGACGGCCAGTTGGTCTGCCCGCCCGCGGGTCCGGCCACGGACCCGGCGTTCGACAACCGGCTGCTGGCGCCCGCGATCGAGCGGTACGACCGTGCCCGCACCGCGCTGGCGGCGGTCGAGGACGGGCTGGAGGCGGACGTGCGGCTCGGGGAGCTGCACGCCGCCGAGCGGGAGGTCCGTTCACTGCTGGCCGGGGTGCTGTTGCCGACCTGGGACGCGGTGTGGCGGGGGCTCGACCGGCTGCGGGAGCTGCCGGAGGGGGCGAGGGCCGAGGAACGCTGGACCGGTGACCGCTGGTCGTTCACCGGCCACCGGGACAAGGTGCGTTCGGGCGAGCCGCCGCAGCCGCGCCGGGACGACGCGGTGACGGCGGCCCGGAAGCTGTCCTCCCGGGAGACGGCGCAGGCACGGCTGGACGCCCAGGAGGCGCTGGACGATCCGCTGGTGCTGGCCGGCCGTCGGCTGAACGGCGAGGCGTTCGTCGGCGAGGTGACCGGGGTGGAGATGGCGTACACCGAGTCGAAGCGCCCCTCCCCGCGCCCGCTGGTCACGGTCCGCACGGCCGAGCGCCCGCAGCTGGGCGAGCGGACGAAGGTGTACCGCTCGCTGGACGGCAAGCCGCAGTCGGCGGAGTTCGTCCGGTACGCGGGCCCCGGCACGGGCCCCGACGGCACCGGACTCCCCGGGGACGGGTCGGAGGTGCTGCTGGTGCTGCGGGTCCTGGACCGGATGGGGCGCGGCAGGGAGCCGGCCCCCGGATCGCTGCCCGAGCCGGGTGACCGCACGGTGTGGACGCTCTTCGAGCACGACCAGCGCGGCGGCCCGGCGCTGCCGGACGCGGAGGAGACCCCGTGGACCCACGGCGGCCCGCCGGGTGCGGCCGCCGAACTGCCCGACGCCGTGACCCCGGAGGATGTGCTGTGACCGACGTACGGATGGCCGGGAAGTCCGCCGGGACGGGGGTGTTCGACCCGGGCGCGGCGGCGGGACACGCCACCGGCGCGATCCTCCACGACACCCTGCACGGCGATGCCCGGGGTGTCGTGGTCAACTCACCGCCGGGCGCGGGCAAGTCCACCCTGGTGGTCCGCGCCGCGCTGGAACTCGCCGCGGCCGGGCGCCCCTTGATGGTGATCGCGCAGACCAACGCACAGGTCGACGACCTGGTGGTGCGCCTGGCGGAGAAGGAGCCCGAGCTGCCGGTGGGGCGGCTGCACAGCAGCGACTCCGACCCGTACGACAAAGTGCTGGACCGTCTGGAGAACGTCCGGAAATCCGCGAAGGCGGCGGATCTGGCCGGGCTCGACGTGGTCCTCTCGACGGCCGCGAAGTGGGCACACGTGAAGAACGTGGAGCCGTGGGAGCACGCCATCGTCGACGAGGCGTACCAGATGCGCTCGGACGCGCTGCTCGCCGTGGCCGGTCTCTTCCGGCGGGCGCTCTTCGTGGGCGACCCGGGCCAGTTGGACCCGTTCTCGATCGTCGGTGCGGACCAGTGGGCGGGGCTGAGCCACGACCCGTCGGCGAGCGCCGTCTCCGCCCTGCTGGCGCACAACCCTCGGCTGCCGCAGCACCGGCTGCCGGTCTCCTGGCGGCTGCCCGCCTCGGCCGCGCCCCTGGTGTCGGACGCCTTCTACCCGTACACCCCGTTCCGCAGCGGTACGGACCACGGCGACCGGACGCTGGCGTTCACGCGGGCGTCGGACGGCTCGGGGCCCGACCGGGTGCTGGACGTGGCGGCGGAGTCGGGCTGGGGACTGCTGGAGCTGCCCGCCCGCCACACCCCGCGCACCGACCCGGAGGCGGTGCACGCGGTGGCGCTGGTGGTCCGCAGGCTGCTGGACCGGGGCACCACCGCGACCAGCGAGCGCGCGGCGGACCCGGTGCCGGTGACGGCGGACCGGATCGCCGTCGGCACCGCCCACCGCGACCAGGCGGCGGCGGTGCGCGCCGCCCTCGCCGGGCTGGGGGTCACGGGCGTCGCGGTGGACACCGCGAACCGGCTCCAGGGACGGGAGTTCGACGTCACGGTGGTGCTGCACCCGCTCTCCGGACGGCCCGACGCCACCGCCTTCCACCTGGAGACGGGCCGGCTCTGCGTGCTGGCCTCCCGCCACCGGCACGCCTGCGTCGTGGTGTGCCGGGCGGGGGTCGCGGACCTGCTGGACGAACACCCGTCTACGGAACCGGTGCAACTCGGCGTGGAGGTGAAGTTCCCGGACGGGTGGGAGGCGATGCAGTCCACCTGGGAGCACTGGTCGAACCACCGGGTGTCCTGGGGAGGTTAGGCGGTACGTGCGGCTGGGGCCGAGGTCACTCCGCCCCGGCCGGTTCGCCCGCGCGGCGCCCGGCCCGGTGTCGCTGGACTGCGCAGGCGAGTTGCCAGGCGGAGAAGGCCGGCACCAGCGCCCAGAGCGCGACGAACCACCCCGAAACATGTCCGCCGCGATACGACCACGCCATGACGCTGAAGCCCGTGAGGCCCATCAGGAAGTTCCACGGCGATACCGCCGGCCGAAATCTTTTGATCATGCACGGATGGTGGTGAGCCCAGCCGTCTCGTGTCCACCGTGGTCCGGTGAACTCTCGCCGCCAATTCGCCGCGCCCGCGCTCCCGTTCGCCCCCGCAGCTCTGCCGGGTCCAGCGCTGCGGGACGTCACCTCCGCAGACCGCGTCGACACCCCCGTCCCCGCGGGCAGGTCCGGGCAGGTCCGGGCACCCGCCGTCGTACGGGCTTCCGGACAGTGTTTTCCGGCCGGTCGGCCCGGACAGACTTGTTCGGGGCCACCGTGGCGCACTCCACGCGGACCGGCCCCGGGGTCACGGCTCCTTCCGGGCGCACCGGTATGCCCGCGGCCTGGGAATCGTTCGGTGCACCGGACACGTTCGCCACCACGGACGGGCCGGCGACGGCAGGGGCCCACGGCCCGGGACACCGGACTTGCGCCGGGTTGGACAATGGAGGGTGGCCGTCCGGCCTTCCCGAAGGAGGAAAACGCACATGGCACAAGCCGACCGGAACGCGCAGCCGAGGCTGCGCCCCGCTCCGTTGCTCTTCGAACCCGCGGAGGCGGCGGCCGACCCCGACCACTTCTTCAACCTGGAGTCGATGGACGATCCGGCCGAGCTGCTGACCCGCGCGACCGAGCTGACGCACGCGTTCCGGGCCGCCACGGACCGGAGCATCGAGTTCCAGGCCGTTGCCGCCGCCCAGCTCGCCGACCCCCGCCGCTTCGACCGGCTGACGCCCGCCGATGTCGCGGAGCGCGCGGAGTGGACCGAGGACTACGCGGAGAAGATGATCGAGTTCGGCCGTTCCCTGCTGAAGGCACCCCGGCCCTGAGTGCCGGGCCCGCGCCCCTCCCCTGAGTCCCGGGCCCGCACTACGGCCCGGAGAGCCGCGCGGCACCCGGGGCACCCGGGGCACACGCGGCACCGGCGCCACACGCGTCACGCGTGGCATACGGCACGGAGAAGTCCCCCGGCTCCCGCCCCCGGCACGGTCACTCCGGGTGCAGCTTCTGGCATATGCCCGCGGGCAAGATACCCGGCAAGGTGACGTCCTGTCCTGGATTCGACGACTCTCGGCGTCAGTCCCGTCACGCCCGGTAGACCTGTCTCCATGACCGCATGGCTGGAAGACGAAACGTCCCTGCAGACCCGTGAACCGCGCTCCGGCGTCGGCACCCTCCCTCCGCTGCGGAGTCAGGCCTCGCACCAGCCTGCCGAGGTCACCTCCTCCGGGGCCGTCTGGCTCGCGAGTGCCACGGCGAACCCGCGCACCACGCTCGCCCGCTGGCAGGCGAGCCCCGCCTCGCCGGGGGTTCTGCCCTGCGGCACCGCGTTCGACGTGGTGAGCGTCCCCGCCCTGTTCGGGAGACGGATGCTGGAGCGGCTCTGGGCGGAGGGGCCCGGCTCCGGCCCGGTCGCCACCCACCGCGGCCGGACCCTGCTCTTCGCGGCACCCGGCACCGCCCAGCGGCTGCCCTCGCTGCTGGCCTGGGAGGAGTGGGGCACCGGCGGCGCCGGCCCGGCGCCCGGCTCGCGCACCCTGCCCCCGGTGCTCTGCCACGGCACCGGCGACGCGGTGACCGTACCGCCGCTGACCTGCGACCCCACCGCTCCGGGGCCGCAGTGGGTGGTCGCCCCCGACACCCGCACCCCCTGGCTGCCCGGCCCCGACGTGCTGCGCTGGGCCTGTGTGCGGGCCGCCCGGAGCGCCGTCCCGCCGGTGTCCGATTACTCGATTTTTCCTCCGGCGGATCTGGATGCTAATGTCTACGACGTCAGCAGGCGCCGCTAGCTCAGTTGGTTAGAGCAGCTGACTCTTAATCAGCGGGTCCGGGGTTCGAGTCCCTGGCGGCGCACCGACGGAAGAAGCCCCTCGCGTAAGCGGGGGGCTTCTTCGTGTCCGGAGGAGGACGGGGCCGGACGCCCTCGGCGCCCGCCTCCGTTCCCGGGCCGGCACCTCGGGGCCCGCCTCTGTTCCCGGGCCGGGGCTCAGGTGCCGGTGGTGATCCGTACCGTCCAGGAGCCGGACGGCGTTCTGTCGGCGACCTCGACGCGGATCCGCTCCCCCGGCACGCTGTACGTCTCCCCGACCGAGAGCGGGGCGTCCGCGAGCGGCGGGTAGACCGAGCGGTCCCAGCAGGCTTCCGTGTCCGGGTGGGTGTCCAGCACCTCCACCGGGCCCCCTCCGGACGCCGTGGCGCTCCGCACCCGGTAGATCAGCACGCCCTCGGTGCAGGTCGCCCGGTCGTTCCCGGTGGCGCCGCGGGCCTCGACGGCGAGCGCGCTGTCCTCGCCGGTCCTGACGACGGCGAGCCGGGTGCCCATGGTGCCGCCGGGGACGGGGGCGGCGGCGACCGGTTCCAGGGTCACGTCCTCACTGCCCTGGACGCAGACGACCTGCCGGTCGCCGAGCCAGCCGAGCTTCCACTTGTGCCAGCCGAAGAGGTCGGGTGCCAGCCCGAACTGGCTGCCCATGACGTCCCAGTCGCCGACGTACGTGTCCCAGTCGCCCTTGCCGTCCGTGGGGCGGTGGTAGAGGTCGGCGAGGTCGAAGACGTGTCCGGTCTCGTGGGCGAGGACGTTGCGGTCGGGCGGGTGCTGCTCGAAGACGGTGACGACCCGCTTGATGTCCTTGCCGTCGGCGGTGATCGGCCGGTCGAAGTTGACGACCTTGGTGGCGTCGGAGTCGACGCCGGGCGCGTCCGGGTCGGCGACCAGGTAGACGATGTCGTACGCGGAGAAGTCGGTCTCCGGGTCGGCGGCCCGGATCGCGTCGTGCAGGTAGGAGGTCCGGCGGCCGGAGTCCCAGTCCCGCTCTATGCCGTACCAGGTGGACGGGTGCGGCATCCGCACCCAGCGCTTCTGCGGGTGCGCGCCCAGGGTGAAGGCGCCGTAGCTGGCCTTCTCGAAGAAGGCGGTCGTGGAGGGGAAGTAGTCGGCGGTGAGCACGTCCGGCGTGACGACCGGGTCGGCGTCGGGGAAGGACAGGAAGATCATGACCGCGTCGAGGTGCCGGGCGGGGCGGGGGTAGGCGCCGTTCCAGCTGTCGAGCCCCAGCGAGTGGTGGGCCGGGGTCCGGGGCAGTGCGCACGGTTTCACGCCCGCGTAGGCGGCGGCCGCGGGACCGGCGACGAGCGACATGGCGGCCAGCGCCATGAGCGCGGTCAGCGCCGCCGCAACTCCGCGCGGACTCGGCTTCTCCACCCCCCCGGGTCCGTGCTGACGCGGCACATCTACCTCCGGGTGGGATGCGGAACACCTCGCTCCACCCTGTGCCCGATCACCGCACCCCGCCCGCTGGGCTGCCCCACACGGGTCAGGGCCCGCCCGGCCCGCCGGAGCAGCCCGCCCGGACCCACCGCGGGAGTCCGCCTCCCCCGCTGCGGCAGCACGCCCGGCGCCTCTTCTCCGACGCACCACGATCACGTAACGTCACATACGGTCATCCACTCCTCGGAATCCGACAGTGAGGCGTCGCCGGGGAACACAGGCGTACAGAAGGGAACAGTGGCGGGCAAAGCGGGAGACCGCGAGGAGCGATGCCGGAACCTGGCGGAGGACGGCCGTCGGACGCGTACGCGCCGGCCCGGGCCGGACCGGCGGGCGGCGGCGAGCGGGCCGGGCTGGAAGCGCCGACACCCCACCCTCTATGCTTCCTCACGTTTTCCCGCGTGGTTCGCGCTCCCCGGCCCGGTGCGCCCCACCCGGTGGCCCGTCCGGCCACACCTGTTCACGACAATCTGCACAGCGGGAGCGAGCGGTGAGCGGAACCTCCGAAGGGCACAGGCCTCCGGCAGGCACATCCCCCGGCGCATCCCCGGCGGCGGACACGGAGCGTCACCACCCGGAGACCGAGCTGCTCGCCTACCGGTCCGCCTTCCGCAGCGCCACGTTCGCCATGGCCGTGGTGGACGGCGCCGGGGTGGTCGTCCACGCCAACGAGGCGCTCGCCCGGATGACCGGGACACCCGCCGCCGAACTCGCCGGACAGCCGGTCGCCGCTTTCGTCGGCCTCACTCCCGACGACCACGCCTGGCGGGCCTACCGCGAGGTGCTGCGCGGACGGCGCTCCCGCTTCCGCTGCACCCGCCGGCTCAAGCACCGGGACGGCCGGCCGCTCTGGGCCGAGATCACCGTCGTACCGGTGGCCGACCCCGCGGCGGGCGGCCCCGGCCGGGCGCTGCTGACGGTGGCCGACATCAGCGACCGGCACGAGCTCCAGCAGCGGCTGCGCCACCTCCAGATGCACGACGCGGTGACCCGGCTGCCCAACCGGACCCTCTTCTTCGAGCGGCTCTCGGCGGCGCTGGAGCTGTCGCCGTTCCAGGACAGCTCGCTGCTGCCGCGCCCCGGCCGGATCGGGCTCTGCTACCTGGACCTGGACGGCTTCAAGGCCGTCAACGACACCCTGGGGCACCGGGCCGGCGACCGGCTGCTCGCCGCCGTGGCCGGACGGCTGAGCGATGTCGCCGGGCGCGACCCGTACCACCGCGACGGCAGCCACTTCGTGGCGCGGCTCGGGGGCGACGAGTTCGCCGTGCTGGTCGAGGAGTCGCAGGGCACCCAGCAGTTGCTGGACCTGGCGGACGCGCTGCTCACGGCGGTCCAGCAGCCCTTCGACCTGGCGGGGCAGCGGCTCTCGGTCTCGGCCTCGATCGGGGTGGTGGAGCGCGCCTCGGCCGGTACCTCCCCCACCGGGCTGATGCAGGCCGCCGACACCACGCTCTACTGGGCGAAGGCGGACGGCAAGGCCCGCTGGACCCTCTTCGACTCCGAGCGCAACGCCCACCGGATGACACGGCAGGCGCTCTCGTCGACGCTGCGGCCGGCCGTCGACCGAGGCGAGTTCGCCCTGGAGTACCAGCCGCTGGTCGGCATGGCCGACGGGGTGGTGCGGGGCGTCGAGGCGCTGGTGCGGTGGAACCACCCGCAGTTCGGGGTGCTCGGACCGAACCGCTTCGTCGCCATCGCCGAGGAGGACGGTTCGATCGTGCGACTGGGCCGCTGGGTGCTGCGTACGGCCTGCCGCCAGGCCCGACGCTGGCAACTGGACCATCCGGACGGGCCCGCGCTGTTCGTCAGCGTCAACGTCGCCGTGCGGCAGGTGTGGGACACCGACCTGGCCGCGGAGGTCCGGGACGTCCTCGCCGAGACCGGCCTCGACCCCGGGCTGCTGCAACTGGAGCTGACGGAGTCCGCCGTCATGGGCTCGGCGGGCCGCCCGCTGCGGGCGCTCCAGGCGCTGAGCGACATGGGCGTACGGATCGCCATCGACGACTTCGGCACCGGCTACTCCAACCTCGCCTACCTCAGCCGGCTCCCCGTCTCCGTGCTGAAGCTGGACGGCTCCTTCGTGCGCGGCTTCCGGTACGACGACGGCGGCAGGCACCCGAGCCCGGCCGACGAGACCATCGTGGAGGCGCTGGTGGAGCTTGCGCACCGGCTGGGGCTGACGGTGACGGCGGAGTGCGTGGAGACGGCGGAGCAGGCCGAGCGGCTGCGCCGGATCGGCTGCGACACCGGGCAGGGCTGGCTGTACTCGCGGGCGGTCGCGCCGGAGCGGATCGCCGAACTGATCGAGGCGGGCGGGGTGGCCGCGTCCGGGGCCCCTTGATCACGGGCCCCGGACGGCCCTCGGCTACAGCGTGGGCAGGCCGTACGCGTCGGCGATGAGCTCGTAGCTGCGCAGCCGGGCCTCGCCGCCGTGCGCGTTGGCGGTGATCATCAGCTCGTCGGCGCCGGTCCGCTTGGCCAGGTCGTCCAGGCCCGCGCGGACCTGCTCGGACGTGCCGTACACGATGTTGCCGAGCCACTCGTCCACGAAGTCGCGCTCCAGCGGGCCGAAGGTGTGCGCCTCGGCCTCCTCCGGGGTGGGCACCAGGCCCGGGCGGCCGGTGCGCAGCCGCAGCATGCTGAGCGCCCCGGTGAGCACCTGGCGGCGTGCCTCGGCCTCGGTCTCGGCGGCGAGCGCGGCGGCGCCGATCAGGGCGTACGGGGCGTCGAGCACGGCGGACGGCCGGAAGGACTCCCGGTAGAGGTCCAGGGCCGGAATGGTGTTCCGGGCCGAGAAGTGGTGCGCGAAGGCGAAGGGCAGCCCGAGCATGCCGGCCAGCCGGGCGGAGAAGCCGGAGGAGCCGAGGAGCCAGATCGGCGGGCGGGCCGGGGACTGCACCCCGCCGTCGGAGGTGGCCTGCACGGGCCCGGGGACGGCGTGGATACGGGAGTAGGGGTGACCGTCCGGGAAGTCGTCGTCCAGGAAGCGGGTCAGCTCGGCGAGCTGCTGCGGGAAGTCGTCGGCGCCCTCGCCCAGCCGCTCGGTCCGGCGCAGCGCGGCGGCCGTGGCGCCGTCCGTACCGGGGGCGCGGCCGAGGCCGAGGTCGACCCGGCCGGGGGCCATCGCCTCCAGGGTGCCGAACTGCTCGGCGATGACGAGAGGGGCGTGGTTGGGCAGCATCACGCCGCCCGAACCGAGCCGGATGCGGTCGGTGTGGGCGGCGAGGTGGGCCAGGATGACGGCCGGGGAGGACGAGGCGACACCGGGCATGGAGTGGTGCTCGGCGACCCAGAAGCGGTGGAATCCGCGCCGCTCGGCCAGCTTCGCGATGTCCACGCTGGTGCGGAGCGCCTCGCTCGCGGTGCGGCCCTTGCCCACCGTCACCAGGTCGAGCACGGACAGGGGCACGGGGGCGTTGCCGCCCGCCGTGCCCCTGACGGTGTCCGTCCGGCCTCCGGCGGCTCCGTCGCCGTCGTTCCGGATCTCGTCGCCTCGGTTCTCGTCCACGTGTCGCTCTCCCGGTGCCACTGGTCATACGTATGCGTATCGAACCCGTGCAACAGGAGGGCGGCTCCGCTTATTCCGCCGCGAGGGGTGCGGAGGCCGGCTCCGGCATGCCGGAGCCGGCGCACCGTGCGTCACTCCCGTACTTCGAGTCCGCGTGGTTCGACGGTGCCGAGCGGGGGCTCCCGGGTGGCGAAGAGGGCGCCGAGCCCGGGGGCCCAGATGTGGCGGTCGGTGAGCCGCAGCCCTTCCCAGACGGTGACCGGGTTGGCCGCGAGGACCGGCTTGCCGAGGAGTCGTTCCAGCTCGGGGACGTACGCCGCGGTGTGCAGGGCGGTGTCGGGGAGCAGGACCGCCTCCGCGTCGGGGTGGTCTCCGGCGATGGCCAGCTCGCGGACGAGGTCCAGGTCCCAGCGGGCCACCTCGGCGCCGGTGATGATCCCGCTGCCCCGGGTGGCGACCACCTCGATACCGGCGGCCGTCAGGAAGTCGCCGAACAGCGCGGCGATGTCCTCCGGGTAGGTCGCGGCGACCGCGACCCGCCGGACCCCGAGCTCCCGCACCGCGTGCACGAAGGCGAAGGACGTGCTGGACGCGGGGAGTCCCGCGGAGCGCGCCAGCGCGGAGATCTGCGCCTGGGCGCCGTCCTTGCCGAGGGCGAAACTGCCGCCCGTGCAGGCCCACACCAGCGAGTCCGCGCCGGCCAGCCGGAGCTCCTCCACGCCCGCGTCGAGCCGCTCGGCGGAGCCCAGTTCGCGCAGGGCCTCGACGCGGCGGACGTCGTCGCCGATCCCGGTGCGGAACAGGGGCAGTCTGATGTCGCTGTCCAGCGTGATCTCGATCCGCGGGAAGTCGTCCTCGGCGCATTCGCCCGGGTAGAGAAGTCCGACGGTCGTCATGTCCACCCTTCCTGTTTCGCCCGGACCCATGGGTCCGGGACAGGGGCGGGGCGGGCCGCTCGCGGACGGTGCGACCGGCTCGCGGTCGTCCCTGTCTCTTCGCTCTCTTCGTCTTCCTCTCCCTCCAGTGTTCCCGACATCCGCCGTCGCACCCACAGGGACGGCCGGAGCCTGTCCCGAATCGCGGGGCCGGAGGAGGGAACCCGGCCGTGCCGCTGCGAAGTCGGCGCTGATGTTCGACGAGGAACTGGTGGTCGAATCCGTGCGGCCGAGAAAATCTTTGGTTTCCCACAGGAATTCCCCCGGCATGTGAACGCCCGCGCACCGGCCGTGACCTGGCATTTGCCAGGAGTGGCCGTGCCTCTGGCATATGCCATACGGGTGCACCCCAGACCAGGGACGGCCCAGAAGGGACAAGAAGTGGTCAACAGCCCTGCCACGGACACTTCTTGGCCACTATCGTGGACGCACGGCTTTGCGGTCGGACCTTGGGCAGGGGGCACCGTGACATTGCGACCGGAACCAACGGCGCCGTTCCACGCGGTGCAGCACGCCTTCCGCGTGCTCGAAACGGTCTCCCACCACGGCGACGGCGTGACCGAAACGCAGCTCGTGCGGGAGACCGGACTGCCGTCCGCCCGTCTCACCTCCCTGCTGCTGACGCTGCGCCGCGAGGGGTACGTCGAGCAGATCGCGGACGGCGCGTACGTCCTCGGCGCCTCGCTGCTCCTCCTCGGCTCGGGCCCCACCCGGCGTCTCGCCCTGGAGGAACGGCTCCAGAAGATCCTGGCGCAGCTGCGCGACACGGTCGGCGCGGCGGTCTACATGAGCCGGTACGTCGACGGCGAGGTCACCGTGGTCCAGGTGCTGGACGGCCCCCTGACCCCGGCGGTCAGCGAGTGGGTGGACTTCCGCTCGGCGGCGCATGCCAGCGCGGTCGGCAAGTGCCTGCTGGCCCAGCTGGACCAGGACGCCCGGCGCGACCACATCGCGCGCCACCGCACGGCGCGGCTCACCTCCCGGACCATCACGGACGAGAAGGTGCTGCTGGCCACCCTCGACCACCACCCCGCGACAGTCCCGATGCTGGACCTCCAGGAGTACGCGGTGGGTACGGTCTGCGCGGCGGTCCCGCTGACGGCGGGCGACTCGGCGGGCTGCCTGGCCCTGTCGCTCCCGGTCGGCGACACCTACCGGCTGCGCGAGGCCGCCGAGCTCCTGAACCAGCAGGCCGCACCGGTCCTGCTGTCACTGGCGCTCTGACCTGCCGGACACGCGTGAGGGGGCGGACCGGCCGGACCGGTCCGCCCCCTCACGCGTACGGGCTCAGCGGCTGATCCACACCGTGGTGTCCTGCGGCACGGCGCCGTCCGCCAGCTCGCCGCTGGCCAGCAGTACGGTCGTGCCGGCGGGCAGCCCGTACGGGCGCTCCCCCAGGTTGACCACACAGCGGAAGCCCTCGCCCCGGTCGAAGACCAGCACGTCGGGCCCGGCGTCCACCCAGGTCAGCGACTCCGGCAACTCGACCAGCAGCTCCCGGCGGAGCGCCAGACCCGCGCGGTAGAGCGTGAGGACGGAGTCGGGGTCGGCCTCCTGGGCCGCCACACTGAGCGCGGACCAGTCGGCCGGCTGCGGCAGCCACGGGGCAGCCGCACCACCGGCCCCGGCGCCCGCGGCCTCCGGACCCCCGGGCCGCGCGTCACCCGCCTCCGCGTCACCTGCCGCGAAGCCCAGCGAGGTGCCGGTCGCCTTCCAGGGCAGCGGGACGCGGCAGCCGTCGCGGCCCCGGTCGGTGCCGCCGGAGCGGACGAAGGTGGGGTCCTGGAGGAGCGCGTCGGGCAGGTCCTGCACCTCGGGCAGGCCGAGTTCGTCGCCCTGGTAGACGTACACCCCGCCGGGGAGGGCCAGGGTGAGGAGGGCGGCGGCGCGGCCCCTGCGGCGGCCGAGGACCGGGTCGCTGGGGTCGAGGAGCCGCTTGTCACCCATGTCGAAGGAGGTGTCCTCGCGGCCGTAGCGGGTGACGTGGCGGATGGTGTCGTGGTTGGAGAGCACCCAGGTGGGCGGGGCGCCGACCGGGGCGTGGGCGGCGAAGGTGGCGTCGATGACCCCGCGCAGGGCCGCCGGCTCCCAGGCGCAGCAGAGGAAGTCGAAGTTGAACGCGGAGTGCAGTTCGTCGGGGCGCAGGTAGCGGGCGAACTGCTCCGGGCTGGGGAGCCAGACCTCGCCGACGAAGACGCGTTCGCCCTCGTAGGTGTCGAGGAGCTTCCGCCAGGAGCGGTAGATGTCGTGGACGGGTGCGCAGTCCTGGTACGGGAGGTCGGTGATGTCCGGGTCGGGGCCGACGTCGGGCAGTCCGGGCTTCTTCGCCAGTCCGTGCGCCACGTCGATGCGGAAGCCGTCGACGCCCCGGTCGAGCCAGAAGCGGAGGACGTCCTCGAACTCCTCCCGGACTTCGGGGTGTTCCCAGTTAAGGTCGGGCTGCTCGGGGGCGAACATGTGGAGGTACCAGGGTCCGGGCGCGCCGTCCGCCTCGGTGATCCGGGTCCAGGCGGGTCCGCCGAAGTAGGAGTTCCAGTCGTTGGGCGGGAGTGCGCCGCCGGGGCCCTTGCCGGGGACGAACCAGAAGCGCTCGCGTTCCGGGGAGCCGGGTCCGGCGGCGAGTGCCTGCTGGAACCAGACGTGCTGGTCGGAGCAGTGGTTGGGCACCAGGTCGACGAGGACCCGCAGCCCGTGCTCGTGGGCCTCGGTGATCAGCTGTTCGGCTTCGGCGAGGGTGCCGAAGAGGGGGTCGATGTCGCGGTAGTCGGCGACGTCGTAGCCCGCGTCCGCCATGGGCGAGGTGTACCAGGGGTTGAACCACAGCGCGTCCACGCCGAGTTCGCGCAGGTACGGCAGGCGGGCGCGGACTCCGGCGAGGTCGCCGGTGCCGTCGCCGTCGCCGTCGGCGAAGCTGCGTACGTAGATCTGGTAGATGGCGGCGTGCCGCCACCAGGGGGTGGTCACTCTGAGACTCCTTGCTGTGGGGATACGGGGTGGTGCGGGCCCGCGGTCAGGCGCGGGCCCGCACCGGTCGGGTGTCACCAGCCGTTGTTGCCGGAGCCCTTGTTGACCGTGAAGCCGCCCGCCAGGGAGAGTCCGCCGGCGGCGGCTCCGGTGACGGTGGTGCCGGAGAAGGTCCCGGAACCCGCGGAGTTGATCTCTATGCCGTACGAACCGGCCGTGGTGATGGCCAGGTTGGCGACGGTGAGGGACTGGACGTTCTTCTGCCAGGAGACGAGGAGGCCGCTGTAGGTGCTGTCGAGGACGGTGTTGTCCTGGAGCAGGATCGGTGCGGTGATGTCGGAGGAGTCGGCGTAGATCCACAGGGCGCCGAGCCTGCTCGCCCAGTTAGGTTCGTAACCGCCGGTCCGGGTCAGGGTGTTGCGCAGGACGACGGTGGTGCCGCTGAACGGCACGGGGGCGAACCTGCTGCTGATCGCGATGCCGGAGGAGCCGGTGACGGTGTCGGCGAGGAGGTTGTCCTCGACCCGGTTGGCGTTGCCGCCGTAGATGCCGACGGCGTTGGCGAGCAGCGGGAGCTGGACGGTGTCGAAGCGGAAGGCGCTGGTGCTGACGGCCTGCGCCTCGGAGAACATGGCGAGCCCGTCGTCGCCGGTGTTGCGGACGCTGCTGTGCGAGACCTCGCTGCCGGTGGTCCCCTTGTGCAGGTTGACGCCGTCGGCGAAGGTGTCGCGGATGCGGAGCCCGGCGGCGTACAGCCCGGTGGTGGGCGCGTCGATCCAGAGGCCGACCTTGGTGTGCTCGATCCAGAGGTTCGTCAGGCTGGACCCGGTGCCGAAGTCGCCCTCGACGGCGGCGTCGAAGTTGGCGTCGTCGCGGTAGCGGACGTCCCCGGCGATCGTCAGGTCCTGGACGTTGCTGGTGCCGCCGCGTCCGAAGAGGCCGCCCTTGCCGTTCTTGCCGCGCAGCACGGTGTACCACTGGCCGGCGCCCCGGAGGTCGGCCCCGGCGAGGTCGACGTGGCCGGAGATGTCGTACGTACCGGCGGGCAGCCAGAGCCCCTTGCCCTGCGACGTGGCATTGGTGACAGCCGCGTTGAGGGCTGCGGTGTCGTCGGTGGAGTCGTCCGGGGTGACGCCGAGGGTGGTGGCGGAGACGAATCCGGTGGACGGCATGGCGAGGGCGGCCGGGACGGCCTCGGTCTCGACGAGGTCCAGGGTGTAGGAGGCGGCGGTGTCGCCCGCGTCCTTCTGGAACTTCAGCACGGTGCCGGCGGCGAGGTGGCCGGTGAGGGTGCGGGTCTCGTCGAAGAAGTGGTGCGCGGACCCCTGGGAGGGGGTGTTGGTGTACGGGTACGCGCCGTACACCCAGCTGTACGTGGAACTGAGGCCGAGGTCGCGGACCTGGGTGCCGTTGGCGTACACGCTGAGGGTGGCGCTGGTGCCGGTGCCGTCCGCGCTGTCCGGTACCGAGTAGCGCAGGGTCAGCGCGTCGGCGGGCTGGGTGAGGGTGAACTGTACGTACTCGCCGGTCTGGTCGAGCACCACGGCCCGGCGGCCGGAGGCCTCGGAGGCCACCGTGAGGTAGGTGCGGTCGGGGCCGGTGGTGGAGGCATTGGTGGTGCCGGCCTCCGCCTCGTACGCCGTGTACGGGAGGGTCGCGCCGCGCACCGCGTTCGGGGTGGAGCCGGTGACGGTGATCCCGTCGAGCTGGAGGCTGCCGTTGTCGCCGGAGGCGGTCCGCAGCGTCAGGTGGTTGAGCGAGGCGCGCAGCGGCACGTCGGTGCTCGCGGTCGCCCAGGCGCCGTTGGTGGCGGTCAGGGTGAGGACACGGACCTTGGTGCCGTTGGCGAGCAGGGTGACGGTGGCGGCGGTGGCGTTCGGGGTGCGGTAGCGCAGCACCAGCGGGTAGGTGGCGGCGGAGGGGGCGTTGACCGCGAGGACCGCGCGGGCTCCGGTGGTGGTGAACCCGGTGAGGTAGCCGGTGCCCTCGTAGCCGCTGACGGCGGCGGCCGTCGCCGCCCCGCCGGAGACGAACGCGGTCTCGGCCTGGTGGGTGAGGGTGACCGGACCGGTCTCGGTGGGGGTGGTGGCGGTGAGGCTGTCGAGGTTGACGTTGCCGCTGTCGGCGGTGGTGAACGTGAAGGCGACGGTGTTGGTGCCCTTGGCATAGGTCACCTGCTCGTCGTGGGTGGACCAGGTGTCCCAGTTCGCGGTGGGGGCGAGACTCGCCTGCCGGACCTTCGCCCCGTTCACGTACAGGCTCAGCGTCATCGCGGCGCCGGTCCCGTTGGCGTACCGCAGCGAGACCGAGCCGTTCCCGGCGAGGCCGGAGGGTACGGAGAAGGTGACGGAGGCGGCGCCCTTGTTGGCGTCGGTGAACCCGCCGACGAACCCGGTACCGGTGTAGCCGGAGTGCTCGGTGGAGACCGCCGCGCCTCCCGAGAGCTGCGCCGATTCGGCCTCCAGACCGGAGGAGCCGGTGCCGGTGCCCGTCCCGGTGCCTGTGGTGGCGGTGAGGCTGTCGAGGTTGACGTTGCCGCTGTCGGCGGTGGTGAACCTGAGGGCGACGGTGTTCGTGCCCTGTGCGTACGTCACCTGCTCGTCGCGGGTGGACCAGGTGTCCCAGTTCGCGGTCGGGGCCAGGCTCACCTGCCGGACCTTCGCCCCGTTCACGTACAGGCTCAGCGTCATCGCGGCGCCGGTCCCGTTGGCGTACCGCAGCGAGACCGAGCCGGCTCCGGCTGCGGCGGACTGGACGGAGAAGGTGACGGAGGCGGCGCCCTTGTTGGCGTCGGTGAACCCGCCGACGAACCCGGTACCGGTGTAGCCGGAGTGCTCGGTGGAGACCGCCGCACCGCCCGTGAGCTGGGCCGACTCGGCCTCCAGTGCGGTGGTGGCGGCCCCGGCGGTGGTCGCGGTCGTGGCGCCGAGCAGCAGGGCGCCGAGCATGGACAGGAGCAGGGGGACGACGAGACGTACGGCGCGGGGGCGCCGGCGTGGTGCAGGAGACACGGCGATGTGCCCTTCCTGTGGGTGGGGTCCCTGGACGTGCGGGGGTACGGGGGTGCTCGCGAAAGGGCCCGGCAGCGCGCGGGTCAGCCCTTGAGGCTGCCCGCGGTGAGGCCCGCGATGATGTGCCGCTGGAAGAGCAGGAAGAGGACCAGCAGGGGGATGCTGGCCATGACCATTCCGGCGAGCAGCTGGTTGGCGGGCATGAACTCGGCCAGCCGGTTGAGCGCGACCGTGATGGGCTGCTTCGCCTCGTCGGGGAGGACGAGCATCGGCCAGAGGAAGTCCTTCCAGACGCCGACGACCGCGAAGATCGAGACGACGGCGAGGACCGGCCGGGAGAGCGGCAGCACCACGGAGACCAGGACCCTGAGCGTGCCGGCGCCGTCGATCCGTGCGGAGTCGAGGAGTTCGGCGGGTATCTGGTCGAAGAAGCGCTTGAGCAGAAAGATGTTGAAGGCGTTGGCCGCCGCCGGGAGCCAGATGGCGAACGGGGTGTTGATCAGGTTGACGTGCAGGACCGGTACGTCGACGACGGTGAGGTACGTCGGCACCAGCAGCGCGGACACGGGCAGCATCAGGGTCGCCAGCATCATGCCGAGGATCACGTTGCCGAGGAGCGGGCGCAGCTTGGAGAGCGCGTACGCGGCGGTCACGTCGATGAGCAGCTGGGTCAGCCAGGCGCCCACTGCGAGCACGAAGGTGTTGAGGAAGAAGTGGCCGAGCCCGACGTTGGTCCAGGCGTCGGTATAGCTCTCCGGGTGGAAGCTCTCCGGTACGAGCGTCGGGGTGGGGGCGGCGAGTTCGCTCGACGACTTCAGCGCGCCCGACGCCATCCAGTACAGCGGGAAGACGAAGGCGAGGGTGAAGCCGATCAGGGTGGCGGTCAGCACGAAGCGGTGGAGGAACCTGCCGACGCGCCGGTTCATCTCGGTGGGCGCGATCAGGGTGCGGGTGGGTGTTTCGGCGGCCATGACTCTTCCTCTCAGCCCTTGCTCCGGGTCAGGCGCAGATACACGCCGGCGAAGATGCCGAGCACCACGAAGAGCACGGTGCTCATGGCGCTGGCCAGGCCGAAGTCGTTGTAGACGAAGGCGTAGCGGTAGAGCAGCAGCAGGACGGTGACGGTGGCGTCGTCGGGTCCGCCGCCGGTCAGGACGAACGGCTCCACGAAGACCTGCATGGTGCCGATGACCTGGAGCAGCAGGGTGATCATCAGGATGAACCGCATCTGCGGGATCGTGACGTGCCACAGCCGCCGCCGGATCGACGCCCCGTCGAGTTCCGCCGCCTCGTACAGCTCGCCGGGGATGCCGCCCAGCGCCGCGAGGTAGATCAGGGTGGTGGTGCCCATGTTGGCCCAGGTGGAGACGAGGACCAGGGAGACCATCGCGAGGTTCTCCGACTCCAGCCACTGCTGGGCGGGGAGGTGGAAGACGTCGAGCACGTTGTTGAAGAGGCCCGGTCCCGGATCGTAGAACCACCGCCAGAGCAGCATGGTGACGACCGAGGGCAGCATGACCGGCAGGTAGACGGTCATCCGCAGGTACGCCTTGCCGCGCCGCAGTTCGTTGAGGACGACGGCGGTCGCGAACGGGGCGGCGAAGCCGAAGACCAGGGCGAGCAGCGTGAACCAGCCGGTGTTCTTCCAGGCGGTGAGGAAGAGCGGGTCCTCGAAGAGCCGGCGGAAGTTGTCCAGCCCGACCCACTCGGCGGGCTGGGCGAAGGTGACCTGCTGGAAGCCGAGCAGGATGCCGCGGACGATCGGGTACCAGGAGAAGAGCGCGAAGCAGATCAGTCCGGCGGCGAGGAAGAGGTACGCGACGAGGTTCTCGCGCACCTTCTGCCGCAGCCGGCCGGTCGCCGCCCCGCCCCGGGCGGACGGGCCCGCGGGCGGTGCTTCGGGCCCGTCGGGCGAGGTCTTCGCGGCGGGCCGGGGCGCCCCGGCGGGTGCCGGGGCTCCGTCCCGTACCGGGGTCCGGTCGCGGGCGGCGGCGCGCGCCGGGGAGGTGGGGAGCGGTCGGCCGGCCATGATCACTTCACCGTTGCGAGGATGGAGTCGGCGCGCTTCGCGGCGTCCGCCAGCAGCCGGCCGAGGTCGGCGTCCTCCTTGGTCAGCACGGACTGCATGACCCCGTCGAGGACCGTGTAGAGCTGCTGCGCGTTCGGCGGCTCGACCTTGACGGCGACGTCGTCGCTGCGGTCGACGAACGGCTGGTAGTTGGCCTGCGGGACGTTGGCGTACTTCGCGTGGATCGCGTCGTTCTTCGCCTGCGCCGCACCGTCGAAGAGGTTGGGCTGCGGGAGGCCGATCGGCACGTCGAGGCCGGAGAACTTCTTGACGTTCTCCTCCTCGCGGTCCGGGTTGAGGTACTTCCACTGGATCCACTGGAGCCCGGCCCTGATCTTCTCCGGGGAGGCCTTCGGGTTGAACATGAAGCCGTCGCCGCCGCCGAGGGTCGCGGTGCCGGGGAGGGCTGCCAGGCCGTAGTCGTCGTACTTGCTCTCGAACTGCTTGACGATGGTGGGGATGTTGTCCGGACCGGCCATGTACATCCCGAGCTTGCCGGAGCCCATCATCTTCTGGACGTCGGCGATCTCCAGCAGCTGGCGGGTGCCCATGGACTTGTCGGTCCAGCGCATGTCGTGCAGGGCCTGGAGCGCCTTGCGGCCCGCGTCGCTGTCGAACGCGGCCTTCCACTTCCCGTTCTGCTGGGTCGCCACGTCTCCGCCCATGGAGTAGATCCACGAGGTGAGGTGCCAGCCGCCCTGGTTGTTCTTGCTGTAGTCGGCGTATCCGACGGTGCCGTCGCCGAGCGCGCTGATCCTCCGCGCGGCGGTGCGCACCTCCTCCCAGGTGGTCGGCGGCTTGTCGGGGTCGAGTCCGGCCTTCTTGAAGAGGGCGCGGTTGTAGACGAGGCCGAGGGAGTAGTTGCCGGTGGGCAGGCCGTAGATCTTGCCGTCGGCACCCTTGAAGACGTCCTGGAGGGCGGGGCGCACCTGGTCCAGGTACGGGACGTCCTTGAGGTACTTCGTGATGTCGGCGGCCTGGCGGCGCTGGATGAGCCCGGCGGGGTCGGTGAAGTAGACGTAGTACACGTCCTCCAGCTGGCCGCCGGCGAGCTTGGCCGCGAAGGTCTTCGGGTCCATCTGGCCCTCGCGGGCATCGATCTTGATCTTGGGGTGAGCGGCCTCGAACTGCTTGACCAGCTCCTCGAAGTCCTTGCGGTCCTCGGGCTGCGTCTTGGCCGGCATCCCGTTCACGCTGACCGTGACCACGCCGTTCTCGTCGACGCCGGACGAGGAACCGGAGGAACCGCCGCAGCCCGTGAGGGCCAGGCCCAGGGCGAGCGCGGTCGCCGAACCGAGAAGTTGACGCCTGCTGACGCCGGCCATGCCATTCATGCGAATCGCCTTCCTGATGGGTGCCCCCGGGCTGCGGGACCCGATGCACGTGAACAGCGCTGAAGGTAGAAGCCCGTTACGCAAGAAGTCAATGCATCTGCGCAAGAAGGTAATCAGCGAGGCTTGCACCGGTAACACGGAGCCGTCCGGCGGCGCCCGTCCACGGACCTCCACGGACCTCCGCGGGACGCCTCAGCGGGGGCGGCCCGCCGTCGAGCCGCGCACGATCAGCTCGGTGTCGAACATCAGGAGGTCGTTCGCATCCGCACGCCCCTCGATCTGACCCACCAGCGCGGCGACGGCCGCCGCCGCCATGGCCTGAACCGGCTGCCGCGCGGTGGTCAGCGGAGGGTCGGTCGCCACCATGTACGGGGAATCGTCGAAGCCGACCACCGACAGGTCCTCCGGCACCCGCAGCCCCTGCCGCCGCGCCCCGCGGATGACTCCGAGGGCCAGTGCGTCGCTCGCGCAAACGACCCCGGTGACCCCTTCGGCCAGCAGCCGGGGCAGCGCGGTGGCCCCGCCCTCCATGGTGAACAGGGCGTGCGCGACCAGCCGCCGCCACTCCTCCGGCGCGATGCCCAGGCGACTGCAGAAGGCCGCGAAACCGGCGAGTTTCCGGGCGGAGGGGACGTGCCCGCCGGGCCCCAGGACCATGCCGATCCGCTCGTGCCCGAGCGCGGCGAGGTGGGCGAGCGCCTGCTCGGCGGCGAGCGCGTCGTCCACTCGCACCTGGGCCACGCCGGAGTTCTCGTCCGCCGCGTTGACCAGCACCATCGGCACCCCGCGCTCCCGCAGCACCCGGCCGTGCTCCGGCCCCGCGTCGGCGTAACTGGCGCCCACGAAGACGATCCCGCCGATGTTCTGCCGCAGCAGCATCTCGATGTAGTGCGCCTCCGAGACCCCGTCCTGGCTGTGCGTACAGAGCACGGGGATGAGCCCCCGCCGGTCCAGCAGCACGCACAGGGCCTCGGAGAACGCGGAGAAGACCGGGTTCTGCAGGTCGGGGACGACGAGCCCGATCAGCGCCGCCCGCTCCCCGCGCATCCCCACCGGCCGCTCGATGCCGCACACGTCCAGGGCGGCCAGCACCGCCTCGCGGGTGGGGGCGGACACGCCCGTACGTCCGTTGAGGACGCGGCCGACCGTGGCCGTACTGACGCCCGCGTACGCGGCGACTTCGGAGATCCTTCGATTCATCACGGGGTCAGCGTGACAAGAATGAGCGCAAAAAGAAAGATCACTTACGTAAGAAACTTACTTTGGCTGACGCAGGCCCCCTGGAACGGCGCGTTCCTGCCGGCACAGGGCGCGCCGGGCGCTGCGGACAGGGGACGGAGGCGCGACAGGAGGCGCGGCAGGAGGCGCACTACGGTCCGCGCCGCGGGTGCCCCCTCCCCGCGTCGACGGGGGGTGTCATCAGCACCCCTCCGGACCAGGTATTATTTTCGAGTCAGCAGGCGCCGCTAGCTCAGTTGGTTAGAGCAGCTGACTCTTAATCAGCGGGTCCGGGGTTCGAGTCCCTGGCGGCGCACGACACGACAGTGGGGCGGTCTCCGGCACCGGAGACCGCCCCACTGCGTTCTGCTGTCCTACGGATGTTCCGTGGGCTCGGCCGTCCCGCCCGAACGGCCGCGCTTCATCTGCGGGTCGTCACGTCCGGCCGTCGCCGGCCGCACTCCCCGCCTCGCTCACGCCGGCACCTCTCGGACCGGCGCTTCTCGCATCCGTGCCGGTACGGGGGCCGTCGAGCAGCCGTCCGCCTCCGGCGCCGGGATCAGAACTTCACGTCCGAGCAGGAGTAGAACGCGTTCGCGGTGTCCGCGATCGTCCACACCGCCAGGATGAGGTGGTGGCCGGTCTTCCCGCTGGGGATGGTGCCGGTCTGGGTCAGCGTGGCCGGCGGCTGCTGGTTGTTGTACGGCACCGTCAGGAACGGCTGCGAGTCCAGCGAGGCCCGGGTGAGCGGCTTCGTCGGGTCCCAGCCCTGCTTGGTGATGTAGTACCGGAAGTCCGTCGTGGCGTGACGGGCGGTGAACTGCCAGCGGAAGTTGAACGACTGGCCGCCGGTGACCTGCGTGGTGGGCCAGTTGCCGCCGCGCGGGTCGTCGAGCTGCGCGAACTCGCCGTGGTTGGCGGAGCAGATCGCCCCGTCCGCCGGACCCGCGGCCGGGAAGCCCTTCGGGCCCTCGACGCTCTGCGGCTCCCACTGGATGTTGCCGCAGTTGGTGACGGTGCCGTTGGCACAGAGCTTCTGGCGGCTGATGGGGTTGTCGGTGTAGCCGTGGCTGCTGGCGCTGCTGGTGGCGAGCGCCGAAGCGCCCAGAATCGCCAGGCCGACCACGGCCGCGCTTGCCCTCTTACGCATGCTTCGCTCCTCAGGGACATGGGGACTTCTCGGTGAGCACTGCTCGTGAAGCGCGCGGTCGTGCGGTCTAGACCAACTCCCACAGTATTGACGTGTCGTGAACAAGTCCAGACCACTGCGTGGCGCCGTTCCGTTTCGCTATCCTGCGCCGCCGCACGCACCCCCCGGATCCCTCAGATCCCATCGACCCCACCTCGTCCCGTGTAGAAGGCCACCGTCAAGTCCCTGACCAGGGACTTGCGTTCGTAGTCGTCGAGCGCGACGAGCCCGCGCGTGGTGAGCCGGTTGACCGTGTCGTCGACCGCGTCCACCACGGAGGTCAGCACGCTGTCCCGGTGCCTCGCGTCGAGCGCCGCGACCCGGCGGCGCTGCATGGCCGCCGCGACCTCGGGGGCGTACTCGATCCCGGTCGGCTGCGCCGAGTACACCTCCACCCCGACCGGCTCGCAGTCCGCCTTCAGCATCCGCGTCAGCGCGTCCCCGACCGCCTCGGCGTTCCGCAGCGTCGGGGCGTCCTCGTGGAAGGCGTCGGCGGGCAGCTGCGAGAGGACCCGGGCCATCGCCGCCTCGACCTGCTCCCGAAGGTACGTCTCGTGGTCCGCGACCCCCAGGACCGCCCGGACGGTGTCCTCGACCCGCCAGACGACGAGGACGGTGACGCGCAGCGCCGTACCGTTCGCGTCCACGGCGGGCATCGGCTCGCTCCGCCAGTGCCGCAGCCGTACGTCGGTGCGGCGGCGCAGCAGGAGCGGGGAGACCCAGACGAGCCCGGTGCGCCGGACGCTCCCCCGGTAGTCACCGAAGAGGGTCAGCACCAGGGCGTACCCGACCCGCCCGCGCCCGAGGCCCCCGAACGCGAAGAGCACCACGGTCACCAGCACCGCGAGCACCGCCCAGAGGCCGATGCCGATGCCCTGGTACGGGCGGGGCCCGATGCCGAGCCGGGTCTGCGCCTGCCCCGGCAGCGCGCCTGCCCACCAGAGGACCACCAGTGCGGCGGCGCAGCCGGCGGCCCCGGTGAGCACGGCGACCCAGCCGGGCAGCGCCGGACCGGGGCGCTCGCGCAGCCGGGGGTCGGCGACGGGAGCGGGCCGGGTCGGCGGCCGCACCTGGGGCGAGCGCGGTACGGGAGGACGCCGCGCCCCGGCACCGGACCGGTCGGCCGGCAGCGCGTGCCGGGCGACGGCGACGGGCAGCGAGGCCACACCGGCGGCGCGGTGCGGGTCGCCGGCCCCGGCACGCGGGAGGAACCCGGTCCGGTCGTCGGGGTCGCGGGGCTCGTCGCGGAAGAGCAGGTGCACCGGGATGGACGCGGTGGCCTCGTTGGCGATGACGGACCGGCGGCGGCCGGCGCCCCGCCGGAAGTCCTCCCGGAAGCCGTCGGCCGGAGCGGGCACCTCACCGACGGGCACCTCACCGACCGGCACCTCGCCGGCGGGCAGGCCGTCCCCCGGCTCCTCGCCCGCGTCCGCCCCGACCCCGGGCAACCCGCCCGCCGGAACCGAGACCGTGGCCGAGACGGTGCGCATCGAGGCGGGCTCCGTCTCACCGTGCGCGAGTTCCAGCACCACGTCCACGCAGGGCCCCTCGCCGCCCGGGCCGTCCTCCGTGCGCGGATCGCCGTCCCCGGCGCGGCCCGGGACCGGGTCCAGGTCCGGTCCCCGGCCCGCTCCCGCGTCCGTACCGTCTCCCGCTCCCGCTCCCACTCCCGCTCTCGCTGCCCGGCCCGCCCCCGCGCGGTCTTCCTCGTCTCCGTACACGCCCCACCGTTCCCTTCCGCGCTCCGGCGGTCCCGGAGCTGTCCATCCGCCGATCCGCCGGGCGGCCCTCGGGCCCCTCGGGCTCCTTCGGGCCCGCGGGCCCGTCGGTTCCCTCAGGAGAAGAGCCGCCGCCAGGTGTCCGGCCCCGGGTAGCCGTCCGCGACGCGGCCGCGCCAGCCCTGGGCACGCTGGAACGCCTCCACGTTGCGCCGGTCCGCCTCGGTCCAGCGGCGGCCGGGCCCCGACGCGTAGTGCCTGCCGAACCCCTTCCTCACCAACTGCTTGCCGAGCCGCTCGACATGGGCGTTCGACTGACCCGGCTTGAAATAGCCCCGTCCGGGGAACGCCGGAACCGTCTTCGGCGCGCCTCCCGCCCCGGTGGCCGGGATGCTCTTCCCGGTTCCGTTGACGAGCCGGCGCCAGGTGTCCGGGCCGGGCAGACCGTCCGCGTTCGCGCCCTTCCACCCCTGCGCCCGCTGGAACGCCCGGGTCGCGCGCCGGTCGGCCTCGCTCCAGGCGGGTCCGGGGCCCTGGGTGTAGAAACGTTTCCCGCCCCGCGCCACCAGCATTTCGCCGAGCCGCGTGACGTGGGCGTTGCGGGCTCCCGGCCCGAACTCGGTGGCGCCGGGGAAGCCCGCCGAGGAACCGCCGCGGGAGCCCGCGGCGAGCCCTTTGTAGCGGTAGGCCACGTACTTGCCGGAGTTGCTCCAGTACGCGAGGGGCGTGGTCTTCTTGCGGGTGGCCGGGGGCGTCTGCTCGTACGCCATGTACTGGGTGCGGGCGCTGTTGGTCCAGCCGGCGAAGATCGTGACGTGCGACCCCTTGTTGGGGTCGGCCGGGTTGTGGAAGAGCAGGATGTCGCCCGGCTCCAGCTGCGCGCGCGGGATGCGCGTGCCGTACGAGGAGAGGCTGCCGGTCCACTCGTTGCCGCCCAGGTCCCAGGCCATCGAGACGTAGCCCGAGCAGTCCTGGCGGTATCCGTCCGACCAGAACTTCTCCATGTCGTACGGAACCTTCGCGGCCACCCAGGCCTTGGCGCGGGCGATGATCTCGCTGCGGGTGGTGGTCCGCAGGGCCAGGGGCTCCGTCGCGGTGGGCGGTCCCGGGGCCCGGCCGCCCATGAGCGGTCCGGCCTGCCCCTGCGGGGTGCCGGGCCCGGAGCCGGTCGCGTCGTCGGCGCGGACGGGCCCGGCGGCGTGGCCCGCCGGGGTCGCGGCCTCGGCGGCACCGGCGGAGAGGACCACCCCGGCGGCCGTGGCCAGCACCAGCGCGCGGCGCGCCCCGTGCGCGGCGGGATGGCCTCCCATGCGGGGCGGCAGGGTCCGGGCCGCCGCCGTACGGCGCTGGAGGGCGCAGCCGGCGCAGCCGCAGTCGGCCGCGGGTTCGTACTCCGTGAAGACCGGGACGGTCATGTCGGTTCCCCTCCGGACTCGTCAAGAATTTTTTGGGCACTCCGCAACGGGCGCCACTGTCTCAACTCAGATGACAAATCGCATTTTGACGGATCAAAGAGAAAAAACGACCATGCGACAGGGCGTGGCGCCACGGGAAATGGTCAGGAGCATGCTGCGGAATCCGGTAATGTTCTCCAGGTCAGCAGGCGCCGCTAGCTCAGTTGGTTAGAGCAGCTGACTCTTAATCAGCGGGTCCGGGGTTCGAGTCCCTGGCGGCGCACGCAGAGTCAAGGCCCTCTCACTTCAGGTGAGGGGGCCTTGTTCGTTCCCGGCTCCCGCCGGGGCGTCCGCCCCTGCCCCGCGCACACCGCGAGGCTCGCTTCCACCTCTCCGTATCTCTTCGCACCTCCGCGCGACATCCGTCGCGTCCCCGCATGGCCGCGGGCGCGCCGGACGGGGTCGTGCGGCCTGCGCGCGCCACCCCGAACCGGTGACTCTCCGAAAACAAACCGTCACGGAGCGCCTAGGTTGATTCTCCCCGCACGGAGGCCCCGGAACACCTCACGGCCCGGGGCGGCCCGCCGCTCCGCGCGGCGCGGGGCGGCGCGCACGGCGGCGGGCCCGGCCGGTGGCGGCTCCGGGAGGGGCGCGGCCACCGGCCGGGGCCGGGCGGGCGAGGCGGCCGGGGGCAGGTCAGGTCCCGGAGTCCCCGCCCGTGAGGTAGGCGGAGACCACGACGTTGGCGGTGTAGGCGTGTGCCGCCCGGTCGTACGTACCGCCGCAGGTGATCAGCCGGAGTTCGGCCCGGCCGTCCTGGCGGGGCCCGTACGCCTTCTTCGCGTCGAAGCGTTCCCGGGTGAAGACCTGCACGTCGTCGACGGTGAACTCGGCGATCGTGCCGTCGGCCCGGGTCACCCGTATCTCCGCGCCGGGCCGGGTCGCGCTCAGTCCGTAGAAGACGGCGGGCTCGGTCTCCGTGTCGACGTGGCCGACCATGAGTGCCGCCCCGGCGGTGCCGGGTTCGGCTCCGCCGTCGTACCAGCCGACGGTTCCCGGGGTCTCGAACGGGGGCGGGTCGACGGCTCCCTCGCCGTCGAGGCCGCGCCCGACGACGGGGGCGTCGATGCCGACGGACGGGATCTCGACCTCGCGGGGCGGCGAACCGTCCAGCGGGTCGTGCGCCGGGGGCAGTGGCGCCCCGAGCGGGCGGCCGACCGCCGCGACGTCGCCGGTGGTCGGTGCGGAGCTGCCGCCGGGTCCTCCGGCGCCTTCGCGGCCCCAGAGCCAGAGGCCGAGCAGGAGCACGGCCCAGACCACTCCGGTGAACAGCCGCCCGGTACCTGCCGGGCGGGCGGGGGCGGACACGTCAGTCCGCGGCCGGACGGCGGCGGCGTGCGCCGCGGAAGGCGACGGCAGCCGCGGCGACGGCGGCGAGGGCCAGTCCGGCCACCGTCTGCGGGAG
The DNA here is from genome assembly GCF_053596135.1 of Streptomyces sp. NPDC001770. Classification (NCBI taxonomy): domain Bacteria; kingdom Bacillati; phylum Actinomycetota; class Actinomycetes; order Kitasatosporales; family Streptomycetaceae; genus Streptomyces; species Streptomyces sp. NPDC001770. The sequence goes on from NZ_JBSFFN010000015.1 coordinate 43,539, forward strand.
GCCGGGACCGCCGGAGTTCCCGCCCTGCTCGGCGAGGACGGCGGTACCGCCGCCGCCGGCCCGCACGGGGGCGACCGGGGCCGGCCGGGCGTGGTGCACCACGGTGAGGCTGCCGGAGGCCCGGCCGCCCCCGCCGCCCCTGCCCTCGCAGCGCAGGGTGACGTCGTACCGGCCGGCCTCGGCGTCGGACCGGACGCGGGCCTCGGCGCTGAGGCCCTTCCCCTCCGCGGGGGTGAACCGTACGGAGGAGACGAAGGCATCGGACGTGCCGAGGCCCTCCTCGCCCTTGCCGCAGGCGCCGGACCGGAGCGCGACCCTGCCGCCGGGGGCGATGGTGGACGGGGTCACTCTGAGGGTGCCGTCGTCGTTGGGAACGGCCGAAGCTGCGGGCGCGGAGACGGATATCGCCGCGACCGCCGCAGTAGCACAGATGGTGAGGGGCAGTGAACGCATCGTGAACCTCCTGCTGAAAGGTTCACCCGTACGCGCGCTTCCCGCATCCGCTGTCGCCCGGTCGGGGGACAGCGGATGCGTCGGACCGGTACCGGACCGGCCGTACCGGACCGGCCTCAGACCAGGTCGACGAGGTCCGCGATGGAGTCGACCACGTTGGACGGGCGGAACGGGTAGCGGTCGATGTCGGCGGTGGAGGTGAGCCCGGTGAGCACCAGGAACGTCTCCATCCCGGCCTCCAGCCCGGCCAGCACGTCGGTGTCCATCCGGTCGCCGATCATGGCGCTGGTCTCGGAGTGGGCGCCGATGGCGTTGAGCCCGGTCCGCATCATCAGCGGGTTGGGCTTGCCCGCGAAGTACGGCTCCTTGCCGGTGGCCTTGGTGATCAGGGCCGCGACGGACCCGGTGGCCGGCAGCGGGCCCTCGGCGGACGGGCCGGTCTCGTCCGGGTTGGTGCAGATGAAGCGGGCGCCCGCGTTGATCAGCCGGATCGCCTTGGTCAGCGCCTCGAAGCTGTACGTACGGGTCTCGCCGAGCACCACGTAGTCGGGGTCGTGGTCGGTGAGGACGTACCCGATGTCGTGCAGCGCGGTGGTGAGACCCGCCTCCCCGATGACGTACGCCGTGCCGCCCGGACGCTGGTCGTCCAGGAACTGGGCGGTCGCCAGCGCGGAGGTCCAGATGTTCTCGACGGGGACGGCCAGGCCCATGCGGCTGAGCCGGGCGTGCAGGTCGCGGGCGGTGTAGATGGAGTTGTTGGTGAGGACGAGGAAGGGCTTCCCGGACTCCCGCAGCCGCTTGATGAACGCGTCCGCGCCGGGAATGGGGGTGCCCTCGTGGATGAGGACCCCGTCCATGTCGGTCAACCAGGACTCGATCGGCTTGCGCTCTGCCATCACACGGACTCCTGCCGTACGCACGGTGCACACGAGGTGCGGGACGCCGGCGGCACCGCGGTGTGCAGCGCCGACGCCCCCGAGTTTAGGCCGGATACGCCTCCTGTCGATCAGTCCCGCACGCGGTCAGGAAGCGGTGAGGGAGACGGCGTCGACCGTCCAGAACCAGTTGTTCCCCCCGGTGTAGCGGAAACGGATCCGGGCGGTGGCGGCTCCGGGCGGGACCTGGAGGGTGATCTCCTCGGTACGCGAGGAGGCATCGGCGCCGTAGCTCTTCACGAGGACGGGGGCGCCACCGTCGTACGAGACGAGGACGTCCCCCTTCTGCGGGCTCTCCTGCCGGTAGTACGTGGTGTAGCGCAGCACGGCGGTGGCGCCGCCGCGGACCGCCCAGGCGGGGCTGATCAGGGTGGAGTCGAAGGTGCCGGTGTAACCGCGGTCGACCCACTCGTCTCCGTCGGCGACGGCGAAGACGTTCCGGGCGCGGATGTTGTTCTCACGCCCCTGGCCGCGTTCGGCCGCTGTCCAGAACTCGTCGGTGGTGAAGCTCCAGCCGCGCCACTCGGTCACACCGCCGGTGCCCATCGCGCTGTTGTCGATGCTCCAGCCGTTGGGCGGGTTGTGGGTGAATCCCGTGACGGCGGCGCCGATGCCGCTCTCGTCGACCCGGGTCTGCAACTGCGGGCGCAGGGCGTCGAAGGCGTCCGGTACGGGCTGCTGGAGCGGGCGCCCGTCGAGGCCCCAGGCAGGATCGACGGCGACGCCGAGGTGGGCGAGGGCGGAGACCGCGACATCGGGCATCCTGATGTCGTTCCGTACGGAGCCTGCGGTGATGCCGGCCCCGGCGGCGATCAGGAAGGTCTGCCGCTCGGCGGCGCTGTTGCCGCCGTGTCCCCCCGCGTCGGTGTGGCCGTGGTCGGCGGTCACCATGATCAGCCAGTCCTCGGCGGCGTACGTCGGACGGGCGGCGACGGCGGCGACGATCCGGCCGACCTGCGCGTCGGCGTCGTGGACCGCGGTGAGGTACTGGGTGCTGGCGGCGCCGTACCCGTGGCCCGCGTGATCGATGTTGTCGAGGTGGACGAAGACAGCGTCCCGGTTGCCGTCGCGGAGTTCGGCAACCGCGCGGCTGGTGGTGCCGGTGTCGTACTCGGCTGCGGGGGTGGAGACCCTGGTGTCGACCTTCGCGGAGAAGATCGTAGTGGTGACGGGCGCCCAGGACGCGACGGCGTAGGTGGAGAGAGCAGGCTTCGCCGTTTCGACGCGGGTGAGGAAGTCGGGGTAGCGGCTGAAGGCCGCGCCGGTGAAGGCGTTGTCCTTGACCAAGTGCTTGTCGGGCCAGACGCCGGTGATGATCGTCGACCATCCGGGGCCGGACAGCGTCGGCGCCAGCGGGTCGGCGTACAGGGAACTGGGTGCGGTGAGGCCACCCGTCATGAGCGCGTCGAGGTTGGGCGCGTCGGCGTCCTTGATGCGGCCCAGGAGCGCGCCGTCCAGGCCGATGACGAGGACCTTGGGCGTACGGGCGGCGGCCCGTGCTCCGGACGCGGCGAGCGGCCCGGCGGCCAGAGCCGCGGTGGCGGCGAGGAGCAGGGAACGGCGGGAGGGACCTGCGGACATGGGAAGCCTCCGTGATCAGGCGGGATGGGATCGACTGGGACTGCGGGGTGGTGACACGACGCCCGGCAGGGCGGATCGGTGCTCCCCGGCCCGGGAGCACCGATGGTCCAGACTTGTTATCTTTTCGTTACGCCGCTTCGGTGGTGCGCGGCAGCACTGGGAGATCCACGCGGCTCAGCTGCCGGTGGCCGCCTTCCAGGCATCCACGTAGTCGTCGAGGTGGGCGCCGATGTCGGCCCAGTCCGGTTCGAAGATCTCGACGCCCTTCATCAGCGCCGCGAGCTCGGTCGCGTGGGCGTCGGTGGCCACGACGTCCTTGCGCGCCGCGAAGCCCCCGCCCACGGAACTGACCTGCTGCTGGGCCTGTGCGGAGAGCATGAAGTCGAGGAGCTTCCTGCCGTTCTCCGTGTGCGGCGCCCCGCTGACCAGACCGGCGGCGTAGGGAAGCGCGAACGTGGTCCGCGAGCCCGTGCCCTCGGCCGGGAACCAGATCCCCAGGTTCGGCATGTCCTTCGACTGGGCGTAGTTCATCTGGACGTCGCCGTTGGCGACGAGGAGCTCTCCCTTGTCCACCTTGGGGGCGAGCTTCCCGGTGGAGGCGGACGGGCCCACGTTGTTGGCCTGGAGCTTCTTCAGGTAGGCCATCGCCGGTTCGACGCCGCCGAAGTCGTGCATCGCCTTGATGAGCACGGCGGTGCCGTCGCCCGCTACGCCCGGGGTGGAGTACTGGATCTTCTCCTTGTACGCGCCGTCGAGCAGGTCCTGCCAGCTCTTGGGGGCGGCGGCCAGCTCCTTCTTGTTGTAGACGAACCCGAAGTAGTTGTTGACGACGGAGGTCCAGGTGCCGTCGGCGGCCTTGTCCGCCTGGCCGACCTGATCCGAGCCGGCCGGCCGGTATGCCGTCAGCAGACCCTTCCCGCCGGCTTGCTGGATGAAGGGCGGGAGGGTGACGAGGACGTCGGCCTGGGTGTTCGTCTTCTCGCGGAGCGTCCGCTGCACCATCTCGCCCGACCCTCCTTCCACGTACTCGACCTTGATGCCGGTCTTCTTCTCGAAGTCGGCGAAGACGGTGTCGTACCAGCCGTCGCCGTTCTCGCCCTTGAGGCCGTCGGCACTGTAGACGGTGACGGTCTTCTCGTCGGACGCGGCGGAGGACCCGCCGCAGGCGCAGAGGGCGGCGGCGAGGGCCAGGCAGCCGGCGACGGCGACCAGGGGCTTGAGCGGGGAGTTCTCGGCCATGGGTGTGCTTCTCCTGGGAGTCGTTCGGTGGAGGCGGGGAGCGTGTACGGGAGCGGGGTGGCGAGTCATCGGTAGGAGGCCCGGGTCCGGACGCGGGAGACGCCCAGGAGCACGAGGAGCGTCGTCCCCATCAGGACGACGGCGATCGCCGCGCCGGTGAAGAGGGACCCTCGGTCGGTGGCTGCGAAGATCTGCACCGGCAGGGGGGTCCAGTCGGGCGGGTAGAGCATGACGGTCGCGCTCAGCTCGCCCATGGAGAGGGCGAAGCAGAGGCCCGCGGCGGAGGTGAGGGAGGGCAGCAGCAGAGGGAGCCTGATCCTCCACAGGACGTACGCCGGGCGGCCCCCGAGCCCCGCCGCCGCCTGCTCGTACACCGGGTCGAGGCGGGCGATCGCCGCCGACACGGACTGGTACGCGAACGCGGTGACGAGCACGGTATGGGCGAGGATCACGATCCAGCGCGTGCCGTTGAGGAGGACCGGCGGGCGGCTGAAGGCGACCAGCACCGACAGCCCGACCACGACGGAGGGCACGGCGACGGGCAGGACGAAGAGGGCGTCCAGCACGCGCCGGCCGCGGCTGCGGAGGGCGGACGCGGCGAGCGCGGCCCAGCCTCCGACGACCAGGGCGAGCAGGCTCGCCACGAGCGCGGTGATCAGGCTCGTGCTCAGCGCCCGGAGGGAATCCCCGTCGGTGGCCGCGGTGTAGTGGGCGGCCGTGGGGCCCGAGGGGAAGGCGCCGGACCAGTTCGTGGCGAACGACGCGGCGATGACGACCAGCAGGGGAACCGCGAAGAGCGGCAGGAAGAGGGCGGCGAAGAGGGCGCGGGCGACCCAGCGGCCGGAGCGGCTATGCACCAACACGGCGGCTCACCGCCCGGTACAGGCTGTAGAGGCCGACGGAGATCACGATGTTGACGACCGCGACGACGCAGGCGGCTGGATAGTCGGACTCCAGGATCGCCTTGGCGTAGACGAGCATCGGCAGTGTCGTGACGCCCTTGGCCCCGGTGAACAGCACGATCCCGAACTCGTTGAGGCACATCACCAGGACCAGGCTGCCGCCCGAGGCGAGGGCCGGAAGCGCCTCGGGCAGGATCACCCGGCGAACGATCCTGGCGGGGCCCGCTCCGAGCGAAGCCGCCACCTCCAGTTGGGAGGTGTCGACCTGGGAGAAGGCTGCCAGGAGCGGGCGCATCACGAAGGGGGTGAAGTACGTGATCTCCGCCAGGAGCACCCCCCAGGGTGTGGTGAGGAAGTGGAAGGGGCCGTCGGCGGCGCCGGTGACGCCGGTCCAGAGGCCGTTGGCCACCCCCACGGTGCCGTAGACGAACAGCAGGGCCAGGGTGATGAGGAAGGACGGGAAGGACAGGAAGACATCCACGAACCGGGCGACCGCCCTTCCTCCGGGGAACGGCACGAAGGAGATGACCAGGGCCAGGAAGAAGCCCAGCAGGAGACAGCCGGCCGTGGATCCGAGAGCGAGCCGGACGGTGGTGGCGAGCGCCGAGCGGAAGGCGGCGGAGGCAAGGACCTCGGTGTACGGGGCGAGGGAGATCCCGCCCTCCTCCGGGGTCACGGACTGCCGCACGACCAGGGCCAGCGGGTAGAGGAACGCGAGGACGAGAGCCGCTACGGGCGGAAGCGCCCAGAGGGGGCCGGGAATCCGGCGGGTGGCCCGGGGGACCGCGACCGCGGGCGGGACCGGGCTTCCCTGCCCCGGAGCCGACGCGTGCGGGAGGTCGGTGCCGGCGGTCACGGAGGCGCTAGACATGGGCCTCTCCGCCCGCGGATGTAGTGACCGGGAGGAGCGGCGCCACCTCGGCGGGCGAACGCGGTGCGGCGAAGGAGCTGCTGGGCGCGACGGCCTCGCCCAGTGCCGCGGCCGGAAGGAGCACCGCGTCCTCGGGGGCGAAGTGCAGGGTGATCCTGTCTCCGAGGGCCGGCGTGTCGCGCAGTTCGCGCACCTCGGCGGCGATGCGGTGCCCGGCACTCTCCACGGAGATCCGGTGGGTGGAACCGCGCCACTGGACCTCGCGGATCGTGCCGGTGAGGGCGTTGGGACCGGGGCCGAGGCCGACGAGGTGGGGCCGCACGCAGAGGGTGGCCACCGCTCCGGCAGCCGCCCCGGCGGTCGCTACGGAGAGACTTCGTCCGGCCAGGTCCACGGTGCCGGGCTCGGTCCCGACGGTGACCGGGAGCAGGTTGGCGCTGCCGACGAAGGAGGCGGTGAACTCGGTGCGGGGGCGGCGGTACAGCTCCTGCGGGGTGCCGCACTCCTGCAGGCGGGCCCGGTCCATGACGGCGATCCGGTCGGCCAGGGTGAGTGCCTCCACCTGGTCGTGGGTGACGTAGAGGATCGAGACGTGCGGCAGATCGCGATGGAGCCGGGCGAGCTCCGACATCATGTCGTTCCGGAGCCGGGCGTCGAGCGCGGACAGCGGTTCGTCGAGCAGCAGGACGTACGGGCGGATGGCCAGGGCCCGGGCGATCGCGACCCTTTGCTGCTGACCGCCGGACAACTCGCGTGGATGGCGGTCGGCGTACGCCGTCATACCTACGAGATCCAGGGCCTCGGTGACCCGCTCCGCGATCTCGGACCTGGCGGTCCGCCGGGCCCTGAGGCCGAACGCCACGTTGTCCCGGACGCGCATGTGCGGGAAGAGGGCGTAGCTCTGGACCACCATGCCGATCCCCCGGCGGTGCGGGGGCAGCTCGGTCACGTCCCGGCCGCCGAGGTGGACCCTGCCGGTGGTGGGGCGTACGAACCCGGCGACGGCCCGCAGCGCTGTGGTCTTCCCGGAGCCCGAGGGGCCAAGGAGGGCCATGACCTCGCCGGGTTCGACGGTGAGGTCGAGCCGGTCGAGGACGACGTTCTGCCCGTAGGCGACGGTGACCTGGTCGAAACGGATGCCGGAGGCGGCCGTGCCGCTCATGACTCCGCCCGGGCGAGCAGCTCCGGCAGCCCGGCGACGGAGTCGAGCACGTGGGTGGCCCCGTGGCGTTCGAGCGGAACCCTGCCGTGTGCTCCGGTGAGGACTCCCGCGACGATCCCGGCGCTGGCGCGCACGCCGCTGAGCATGTCGTAGGAGGTGTCCCCGGCCACGACGATCCGCCGTACGTCGTCCACGGCACCGGTGCGGAGGAAGGCCGCGAGCACCATGTCGGGGTGGGGGCGGCCCCGGCCGCCCGCGTCGGCCGGGCAGAGGGTGAGCGGGACGAGGTCGCGCCAGCCCAGTGCTTCGAGGATGGCGTCCTGAGTGGTGCGGGCGAAGCCGGTGGTCAGGACGACGGCACGGCCCTGCTCGGTGAGCTCCTCGATGGTCTCCCGGGCGCCGGGCAGAGGGGTGACGCGGCCCTCTGCGACGAGCGCGGCGTACGCCTCCTCGAAGGCGCCGTTGGCGGCCCGGGCCTTCGCCTCGTCGCCGAAGAGGTGCCGGAAGACGGAGATCTTGGATTCGCCCATCGTGGCGCGTACGTAGGCGAGCTGGGTCTGGTGCTCCGGCGATCCCGGTCGCACACCGAGGAACTGGGCGGCGGTGGAGAACGCCCGCTCGACGAGTCCGCCGTCGGCGACGGTGGTTCCCGCCATGTCCAGGACGATCAGGTTCAGCTTGTCGTTCACGGTCGGCATCCCTCTCTCACCATCCGAGTTCGTCGGCGGTCGTTTCCGCGACGGCGGGCGCGCAGGTCATGCCACGTCCGCCAGGGCCGGTGACCAGCCAGACGCCCTCACGCACTTGTTGGCGGTGGACTACGCGGCCGGGTTCGGTGCACTGGGCGTAGACCCCGGCCCATCGGCGGCGGACGCGCGGCAGCGGCCGGCCGAGGAAGGACTCGACGACCGCGACGAGGTGCTCGTACGGCTCCTCGACGGTGTCGAAACCAAAGGGGTGCTCGTACTCGTGGGTGTCGCCGATGGTGAGACCGCCGTCGTGGCGCTGCACCATGAGGAGCTGCATGCGGTGTGCGGCGGCGACGGGCTCCTGGGGCTGCCCGGCTTCGAGGGCGTCGAGGGCGCTGCCCGTGTAGGCCGGGTAGTAGCGGAAACTGTCGGCGTCGGCGACGGACGTGGTGAGCGGCTCGCCCAGCGGGTCCGTCTGCATCATCTGCAGGCGTACACGGCGCACCGGCAGGTCGGGGCCCGCCAGTTCCCGCACCAGGCCACCGAGCCAGGCACCGGTGGCGAGGACGACGGCGTCGCCGGTGTGGACGTCACCGTGGTCGTCCCGCACCGAGGCGGTGCCGACGACCTCGCGCACCTCCCTGCCGCCGAGCCATGTGTACCGGCCGGACGCCAGCAGCGCGCGCTTGAGAGCGAGTTGGGCGGTACGTGGCTCGACCGCGGCGTCCCGTTCGCACCACAGCGCGGCGGTGAAGGCCCCGCGCAGCGCCGGGTTGACCGTACGCGCCTCCTCGGCGGTGAGGAGCTTGTAGCCGCGGGCTGCCGCGTCGGAGCGGGCGACGGCCGCTTCCGCGACAGCGATCTCCCGTGGGGTGCGGAGCGGGGTGAGCGAACCGCAGGGGCGGAAGCCCAGGTCCGGGACCTGCTCCCCGACGGACTCCCAGAGCTCCCGGGCACGCAGGGCGGTCTCCAGCTCCTCACCCCCGGCCCTGCCGCTCACCCATATCTGCCCGAAGTTGCGGAGCGAGGCCCCGCGGGCTTCGCGCTCGCGCTCGATCTGTACGACCTCGTGGCCGCGACTGACTGCGTGCCAGGCGTGCATGGTTCCCACCACGCCGGCTCCTACGACGATGACTCTCACGCCGGCCACGCTCCTCGGGAAGAGTGGCCCGGGCGGGTCCGTCCGGCGACCGCGGGATGAACCCGACATCACATTTGGACCAGACCCGTTATCATTTCGTTATCAAGCAATGCGGCCTCCCGGTCCGCCGGACCCGATCCGGCCGCCCCGTCCTGGACCGGCTCAGTCCTGCCGGTCCAGGCGCGTGGTGAAGGAGAACCTGTCCCCCCGGTAGAGCGTCCGCACCCGCTCCAGGGGCCGACCGTCGGCGTCCCGGGAGAGCCGGTGCAGCAGGAGCATGGGAAGCGCGGGCGGGGTGCCGATCAGCAGAGCCTCGCGCGGGGTCGCGAGGACGGTCTCGATCCGTTCGTCGGCGCTGCCGAAGGAGATGCCGAGCCGGTCGGCGAGGTAGGCGTAGAAGGATGAATCCGGGTCGAACTCCGTGTCCAGCCCGGGCGTCCGGGCGGCGGTGATGTACGTGCTCTCCAGCCCGACCCGCTCGTCGTCGGCGAGGAGCACCCGCTCCATGTGCCAGACGGGTTCTCCGCGCGGCACCGCGATCTCCGCGGCGAGGGCGGCGGGGCAGGGGAACCGTTCGAGCCCGATGAGGTGGCGGCCGGGGCGGCGCCCCTGCCGGCGGACGCCCTCCGTGTAGCTGGCCAGCGACAGCGGCTGTTCGAGCTTGGGGCCGGCCACGACGGTGCCCCGCCCCTGACGGCGCAGCCGGCCCTCCAGCAGCAGTTCGCGCAACGCCTGGCGCACGGTCTCGCGTGACACCTCGTGGCGCAGGGCGAGTTCGCGTTCCGTGGGCAGGAGGCCGCCTTCACCCAGTTCGTCGAGGAGAAGGGAGATGCGGGCCTTGACCGCGTAGTACTTCGGGATGCGGCCGTGCTCCGGGATGCCGGAGCGGATCGGTGCGCCAGGTGCCTGGTCGTTCGGGTAGTTCACCGCCCGATGGTGGCAGACGGACATGAACACGGATCCCGCGCGGGCACCTGCCAGGGCCCCGCACGGCCCCGTCGGCTCAGCCTCTGCCGCGCCGCATCCGGCGGGCCAGCAGCAGCGCGGCCGTACCGGCGAGCAGCAGCGCGGCGGCCACCGCGCCGGTACGCGGGGCCGCCGCACGGCCGGGGCGGCCGGTCCGGGCGAGCTCGGGCAGCGGGTTCCCGGCGGCATCGCGCAGCAGGCCGCTGCCGCCCGGGGGCGCGGTGGAGGGGGTGGTACGGGGGACCGCTGCCGGGGGCGATGTACCGGTACGTGTTCCGGGGGTGGCGGCGTTGGCGCCACCCGGTCCGGTTCCCGCGCCGGTACCGCCGTCCGTTGCGGCACCGCCGTCCGTACCGGTCGCGCCGCCTCCTCCGGCCCCTTCCCCACTCTCCGCGTCCGCGTCCCCGCCCCCATCCCCTTCCGTGGCCCCCGCCTCCGCTCCGGTACCGGGCTCGTCGCCCGCGTCCGCCCCGGTGCCGGACTCGTCGCCCGCGTCCGCGTCCGCTCCGGCGAGGAACTCGTCGGAGGCGGACTCGTCGGAGAACACCAGGTCGGCGCCGCCTTCCATGTCCCCCTCGACGATGGAGAACGGATAGTCCTCCGACTCCCCCACCCAGTCCCCGTCCGGAGCCACCACGGAGCCGTCCGCGACCGAGCCTTCCGCGACCGCGTCTCCGGGGGATGCGGCCGGGCGGCGCTGCACGATGGCGGCGTTGGCCACGACCTTGCCGGGCCGGGTGTCGGAGGTGAAGGCCATCCGGACGCGGACGGTGACCGTGCGTCCGGCGGGGACGGTGAAGCCCTCGAAGTCGTCGCCCCCTTCGCCGCTGCCGAAGACCCCGATCTGCTCGTTCCGGTCGGTGGTCTCCCAGCTGACCCGGTGTTCGGGACCCGCCTCCGTCCCGGCGCGCTCCGCGTACGCGAGCTGGATCTGGTCCGGCGTCAACTGCCGGTCCTGGTCGGTCAGGACGAGCACGGGATGGAGGGCACGGCAGGACTTGGCGGTGGTGTTGACGAGGTCCAGGTACCAGATCCCGTACCCCCCGCCGGACGCATAGGTGTCCGGGCCGCCGTGGATACGGGTGTCGATGGGGAAGTCCTTGGCCTCCGGATCACCGCAGGCGGGCGGCTGCTCCGCGAGGACGGTGGCGGTGGCGGAGTGCTCCGCCACCGAGGTCGGCGGGCCGCCGAGCAGCACGCCCGGCACGGCGATCCCGGCCGCCAGGCCGAGCGAGGTGAGCGCGCGTCCGTCGCGCAGTCGCGCGGGAGATAGCGGTCGCGCGGGAAGTCGTAGTCGTGCGGGAGGTTTGGGGGGCATGGGAGGCACCCTTCGCGGCTCGCGAACGAACGGCCGGCGCGGAGGAACCACCGGCGTGTCGTGACCGGTGCGCGGGAGTCACCGGCGTGTCGGCGGAGACGCTGCCACGCATACGTACGAACATCGCACCGACATGCCGGAGACCACCCGCCCGGCGGCACCCCGTCACTCCACCGCCCCGGCTCCGTCCGCCACTCCACCGCCGCCGGCCGTCCGCTACTCGGCCGTCCGCCCGAAGAGCGGGCCGAGGACCAGTTGGGCGGCGCCCTCGGCGACCGGGCGGTCGCCGCCGCCCGCGACCGCGACCGGTACGGGCGTCCCGACGCCTTCGCGCCGGGCGCGCTCCTCGATCACGGCGCGCACACCGCGTACGTAGGCGTCCTCGTGCGCCGCGACCGTACGCCCGCCCAGCACCACCCGGTCGATGTCGAGCAGCGCGACGAGGTTGGCGGCCCCTGCGCCCAGCACCCGGGCCGCCTCGGCGACATCGCCCCGGTCCACCGCCGCCAGGCAGAGGGCCTCGACGCAGCCGCGCCCGCCGCAGCCGCACGGCGGACCGTCCAGCTGGAGGGTCTGGTGGCCGAACTCGCCCGCGCCGGTGCGCGGGCCCCGGTGCAGGGCCCCGCCGAGGACGAGCCCGGCGCCCAGGCCCGTACCGAGGTGGAGGTAGGCGAAGTCGCCCGCGCCCGGGTCGCGCAGGGCGAGGCCGAGGGCGGCGGCGTTGGTGTCCTTGTCCACGGAGACCGGCAGGCCGGTGCGTGCGGCGAGGGCCTCGCGGAGCGGGAACCCGTCCCACTGCGGGAAGCCGGTGACCCGGTGCAGCACCCCGTCGCGGTGGTCGAGCGGACCGGGGAGGGCCACGCCCACCCCGAGAACGGCGGGGCCGCTCTCCGCGACGCCCGCGCTCACCTCCGCGACCGCGTCCGCCGCGCCCGCGACGACCTGGGCCGCCGGGGCGCCGAGGTCGAGGGGCGCGGTGCGGACGGCGACGGGCGTACCGGCGAGGTCGACGAGGACGGCGGTCAGCTCGTCCCGGTCCAGGTGGAGGCCGACCGCGTACCGGGCGTCCGGGACGAGCCGGAGCACCGTGCGTGGCTTGCCGCCGGTGGAGGCGCGGCGGCCGGCCTCGGCGGCGAGGCCCTCGGCGCGCAGCCGGGCGGTGATCTTGCTGACGGCCTGCGGGGTGAGCCCGGTGCGCTCGGCCAGCTCCAGCCGGCTGATGCCGTCGCCGCCCGCGCCGCGCAGCAGGTCGAGCACGAGGGCGGCGTTGTGGTGGCGCAGGGCCGGGAGGTTGACCCCGGCGCCATTGCGCGCGCCGACGCCCGGGGCGCTGCGGGGATCGCTGGTATCGCTGGTGTTCACCACCCCATTGTGGCTGTCGCTTGCACTTTGGCAACAGCGTTGCTTAAGTGGTGGGCATGACTTCCACCGATCCCCTCCGCGTCGCTCTCGTCGGCTACGGCCTGGCGGGCTCCGTCTTCCACGCCCCGCTGATCGCGGCGACCGAGGGCCTGGTGCTCGACACGGTCGTCACGTCCAACGAGGAGCGCCGGGCGCAGGCCCGCGCCGAGTTCCCCGCCGTCCGCTTCGCCGACTCCCCCGAGGAGCTGTGGGCGCGCGCCGACGAGCTGGACCTCGTCGTGATCGCGACCCCGAACAAGACGCACGTCCCGGTCGCGAAGGCCGCCCTGGCGGCCGGGCTGCCGGTCGTCGTCGACAAGCCGATCGCGGGTACGGCCGCCGAGGCGCGCGAGCTGGCCGCGCTCGCCGAGGAGAGCGGGCTGCTGCTCTCGGTCTTCCAGAACCGCCGCTGGGACAACGACTTCCTGACGATCGCCCGGCTGATGGCCGACGGCGAGCTCGGGGCCGTGCAGCGCTTCGAGTCCCGGTTCGAGCGGTGGCGCCCGCAGCTGAAGGGCGGCTGGCGCGAGTCGGGCGACCCGCAGGAGATCGGCGGGCTCCTCTACGACCTGGGCAGCCACATCGTGGACCAGGCGCTGGTCCTGTTCGGCCCGGCCGTGCAGGTGTACGCCGAGTCCGACGCCCGCCGTCCCGGCGCGGTGACCGACGACGACACCTTCATCGCGATCACCCACGCGAGCGGTGTCCGCTCGCACCTGTACGCCAGCGCCACCACGGCCCAGCTCGGCCCGCGCTTCCGGGTGCTGGGTGGGCAGGCCGGTTACGTGAAGTACGGCCTGGACCCGCAGGAGGCGGCGCTGCGCGAGGGCCGCCGCCCCGGCGTCGGCCAGGAGCCGTGGGGTGAGGAGTCCGAGGGCCTGTGGGGCCGGCTCGGCTCGGGCGAGTCGCCGCTGACCGGCGGCGGTGTACCGGTCCGTACGCTGCCCGGCGACTACCCCGCGTACTACGCGGGTGTCGCCGCCGCCTTGCGCGGCACCGGTGAGAACCCGGTCACCGCCCTGGAGGCCGCCGCCGCCCTGGACGTGCTGGAGGCGGCCCGCCGCTCCGCGCAGGAGGGCGTCTCCGTGACCCTCGTCCCGCAGCCGGGCGCCCACCCCGCCCGGTCCACCGGGACGCCGGCCGCGAAGGAGGCCCAGGCATGAGCAGCCGCCCCGACGCGCCGACCGTCTCCGAACTGCTCGCCCAGGAACGCCGGCTGACCCTGCCGCGCTTCGGGTACGAGGACGCGTACGCCCTCGGCACCCTGCTGGTCCGGCTGGCGCGCGAGCGCAACGCCCCGGTCGCCATCGACATCCGGCGCGGCCCGCAGCAGCTGTTCCACGTCGCACTCCCGGGCTCCAGCGCCGACAACGACGGCTGGATCGACCGCAAGCGCAAGGTCGTGGAGCGGTACGGCGAGAGCTCCTACCTCGTGGGCACCCGCTTCCGCGCGAAGGGCACCACCTTCGAGGACTCCTCCCGTCTGCCGCTGGGCACGTACGCCGCGCACGGCGGCTCGTTCCCGATCACCGTCGACGGTGCGGGCGTCATCGGCACCGTCACCGTCTCGGGCCTCCCCCAGGCCGAGGACCACGCCCTGGTGGTCCAGGGACTCGAGGAGTTCCTGGCCACGCTGGAAGGCTGAGCCGGACCCGTATCCGTGACTACGCCCCGGGGGCTCCGCGCATCGACAGCCGCGCGGGGCCCCCGGGGCGTTCGTACGGCGTGTTACGCGTCCTTCAGCACCTGGCGCTGGCGCCCCAGGCCCTCGATCTCGAGCTCGACCACATCGCCCGCCCGCAGGTACGGCTTCGGGTCCGGGTGGCCCATCGCGACGCCTGCCGGGGTGCCCGTGTTGATCACGTCGCCCGGGTAGAGGGTCATGAAGTGGCTGAGGTAGCGGACGACCTCGCCGACCGGGAAGATCTGCTCGGCGGTGGTGCCGTCCTGCTTCAGCTCGCCGTTGACCCAGAGCTTCAGGGGCAGCGCCTGCGGGTCGGGGATCTCGTCGGCGGTCACGAACCAGGGGCCGAGCGGGTTGAAGGTCTCGCAGTTCTTGCCCTTGTCCCAGGTGCCGCCGCGCTCGATCTGGAACTCGCGCTCGGAGACGTCGTGCGCCGTGGCGTAACCGGCGACGTGCTCCAGCGCCTCCTCGGCCGAGTCGAGGTAGCGGGCGGTGCGGCCGATGACGACCGCGAGCTCGACCTCCCAGTCGGTCTTCACGCTGTTGCGGGGCACGAGGACGGTGTCCTCGGGGCCGACGACCGTGTCGGGCGCCTTGAAGAAGAGGATCGGCTCGGCGGGGATCTCCGCGCCGGTCTCCTTCGCGTGGTCGTGGTAGTTCAGCCCGATGCAGATGATCTTGCCGATGCGGGTGAGCGGCGCCCCGGTCCGCAGCCCCTCCGGGTCGAGCTCGGGCAGCGAGGCGGGGTCGGCCGCGGCCGCGCGCACCCGGTCGAGCCCGTGCTCGTCGGCGAGCAGCGCACTGTCGATGTCGGGGACGACCCCCGACAGGTCGCGCAGTGTTCCGTCCTCCGCGAGCAGAGCCGGACGCTCCGCTCCCGCCGTGCCGACTCGAAGCAACTTCACGGGTGCCACTCCCTGGGTAGAGATGCCTGGGTGGAGATGGGTAACGGTCGCACGAGGTGCGACCGGCCGGCAGCCGAAACCGCACCCGCGCAGCCCGTTCTCACTTGTCCAGACTGCAAGACATCCGATCACTTGGCAAGGTGCGCCCAGTCCCTGGACGCAGCTCGGACCGCATGATCCCATGCAGGAATTGACTTCAAGGGTCAGACGACGGAGGCCATCGCCGCTCCGGCGGCCGGTGCGTCGCGGTAGAGGTAGGCCCTTTCGATCGCGGTCCAGGTGGTGCTGGTGACGACGTACAGGGCCGCCGCGAGCGGCACCACGGCCACGGTGAAGAGGGTGAAGAACGACATCAGCGGCATCACCTTCGCCATCGCGCCCATGCCCGGTACCGGCTGCCCGTCCGGGCCGGTGGTGGGAGTCACCGGGTTGAGGGCCATCTGACGCTTCGTACGCCGGTAGTTGAAGGTGGCCACGACCGCGACGATCGCGAAGAGGCCGAGGTAGACCAGCCCCTGGCCGCCGAAGAGGCCGCCCTCGGCGAGGGCGTGGTGCCAGCGCTCTCCGAGCGGCGCCCCGAAGAGCTGGTGACCGAGGAGTTCGTTGGCGTCGCCGCCGATCCGCGTGCTGGAGAAGAGGTGGTACAGCAGGAAGAACGCGGGCATCTGGAAGAGGCTCGGCAGGCAGCCGGAGAGCGGCGAGACCTGCTCCTCCTTGTGCAGCTCCATGAGCGCCTTCTGCATGCGCTCGGGGTTCTTGCCGTGCTTCTTGCGGAGCTCGGCGATCTGCGGCTGGAGGCGCGTACGGGCCTTCTGCCCGCGCGCGGCGGCCCGCGACAGGGGGTGCACGGCGAGCCGCACGAGGGCGGTGAAGAGGATGATCGCCGCGGCGGCGGACGCGGACTGGAAGAGCGGGTGGAGCAGGTCGGCGAACGCGCCGACCAGGCTCGCGAAAGCGGACATGAACGCGGACATGGGGAGCCCTCCGAGGGGTCTCGTCGTGCCGGTGAGGTGCGGAGTCGGAACGCGGGGCGTTCGGCGCGGGCACGGCGGCATGCCGGCGCGCGCGGGTACGGACGCGGCGCGGGGACTTCGTACGGGATCGGCGGACGGGACCGACGGGACGGGCACCCGTGGAGGGGTGCGTCCGCGTCGGGACCGGAGGCCCGGAGGCCCGGGGTTTCCGAAGTTCCTGATGCCCGAAGGGGCGGAAGCCTTACGCGGCGGCCGTGCGGAGCACGGCACGCCCGGGTGCGCGGGGGCGGGTGCGCCCCTTGGCGTCAGGATCGCGCTGCGGCAGGAACGCGGTGCGTCGCGCCCGGTCCCGCAGCGCGGTACGGACCCGCGTCCGGAGTACGGGCACGGCGCAGCGCGCGCTGATCACCGAGCAGGCGAGGAGCGCGGAGCCCGCCGCGGCGGTGGCGGCGAGCGCGACGGCCGCGGAGAGGCTGCCACCCTCGGTGAGGAGGATCTCGGCGACGAAGAGGACCAGCAGGCCCGCGGGCCGGAGCAGGCGCGCGAAGGAACCGCGGAGACGACCGGGGTGCGTGCAGGTGCTCGGGTACGCGTCGCTCATGTCTCCTCCTGTCCCGCCGCTCGTGCCGCTCGTGTCTCCGGTTCCGGGGGTCCGCCGCCGGACACTTCGCGGCCACGGACCTCTCCAGCCGTTATACACGATGACCTGGATCACACCGGGCGGCCGGAGGGGGGCCGGTGCGGGGCCGGAGGGGGGCGGTGCGGGCCCCCTCCGGCCCCGGAGCGGCTCACCCGGCCCCGGAGCGGCTCACCCGGCCCCGGCGGACGCCTCCAGGTGCGGCCCGGTCCCGCCGTCGGTCCCGTCGCCGATCTCGTCGCGGGCGAGCACCTCGTCGTCCGGCCGCTCGTCCCGGTCGCGCGGCCCCGCGTACGTCACCGCCAGCGCGACCGCCAGGTTGGCCGCCAGCGCGACGAGCCCTGCGTTCACGCCCCACACCGGGTCGTTCCCGTTGAAGACGAGCACGCAGACCACCGCGACACCGACCGCGAGTCCGCTGAACGCCCCGGTGAAAGTGAGCCGCCGCCACACCAGCGCCAGCAGCACCATCGGGAGCAGCTGCGCCATCCCCTCGTACGAGATGAGCGAGAGCCGCACGAGGGTGTTGGGCGCGGTGTAGGTGAGGAGCAGCGCGAGCCCGCCGGCCACCACGACCACGATCTGCGCCGCCCCCTTCTGCCGCTGCTGCCAGCGGGGGACCAGGGAGAGCACGCTGCGCCCCCACATCGTGCCGATGACCAGCATGAAGACGGCCATGGGCACGATCGAGGAGAGCGCGGCGGCGACCCCGATGACGCCGACGGCCCAGGCGGGCAGCGAGTCGGTGACGAGCTTGAAGAGGGCGAGGTTCGAGTCCGCCCCGACCAGCCCCGGTACGACGAACAGTGCGGCCATGCCGAGCAGCATTGGGACGAAGAGCAGGACGTTGTAGGCGGGCAGCCACATGGCGTTCCGCCGCAGGACGTCCGCGTTCCGGGCGCCGAGGTACCCGGCGACGGTGGTCGGGAAGATCACCACGGTGAGCGAGTTCAGGAACGACGTACTGATGAACCACGCCTCGCCGAGCCCGCTGTCCCCGTGCCCGGGGAACGTCAGCCAGTCGCTCTTCTCGGTGACGAGCCGGTCCAGAAAGGGGCCGTACCCGTCGAAGTAGTGGAGCGGTACGTAGAACGCGAGGAAACCGAGGGTCCCGATGACCATGACGTCCTTCAGCACCGACACCCAGGCGCTGCCGCGCAGGCCGCTGACGACGACGAAGCCGGTGGTGACGGCGAAGGCGATGAAGTAGGCCCAGTTGAGGCTGATCGCGCCGTAGGAGATCGTCGAGACGACCACGCCCATGCCGGTGATCTGGAGCTGGATGTACGGCAGCAGGAAGACGGTCGCGAGGACGGCGACGAGCGCGCCGAGCCAGGGCCGCCGGAAGCGGTGGGCGACCATGTCGGTGATCCCGACCAGGCCGTGCCGGCGCGCGTACCCCCAGAGGGTGGGGCCGACCAGGTACCCGAGGGCGTACCCGCAGGACATGTACGCGACGACGTACAGCACGGGCGCGCCGTAGTTGTAGCCCCAGCCGGCGGCGCCGAGGTAGCTGAAGCTGGTGTAGCCCTCGCCCGCCATCAGCACCCAGATGAAGACGGCCCCGAGGCTCCGCCCGCCCACGGACCACTCGGCCAGCCCGCCCCCTCCGCCCCCGCGCCCGCGCAGGGCGAGCAGCCCGAGCGCGACGGTGAGCACCATGAAGCCGGCGAAGACGGAGGTGGCGACGACGGCGTTCACCGGCGGTCCCCCCGCCGGGTCAGCCAGACGGCGACGGGCGTCAGCAGGGTCGCGCCGAGCATCCAGAGGAAGAGGAACGGCAGCCCGAACACGACGGGCTCCACCCGGTTCACCCACGGCAGGGCCCCCAGGTACAACACGTACGGGACCAGCAACCACCACACCTGCGGACGTCTTCTCAGCACCCGGGGACTTTACCGCCGCCCGGGTCCGGGGCCGGGGGCACGTCCCGGCGCGTCCGGGGTCTCCCGGTGCGTCCGGGGTCTCCCGGTGCGTCCGGGGCGTCCCGGGGGCCTGGGGCCGGGAGCCGGAGGGCCGTACTCGGGTACGGCCCCGGTACGACCCTGCTACGGCCCCGGCGGGTGTCCCCCGTGCGCGCCCGCTGTGAACCGGCTGTGCACCCCTCGCGTACCCGGTACGTACCCCTGGCGTACCCCCTGCGCACCCCTGTGTCCAGGCGCACTCCGGCCCCCTCGCCGGTTGCTCCCGCAGGCCCTCCCCGCCGCAGTACCGTGTGTGACATGCGCCCCGACACGCCTGCCGAGCACATCACCGAAGCCGAGCGACTGCTGCGCACCGCGGTGCGCTACCCGGAGGACCGCGAACCGCTGCTCCTCCAGGCGGCGGCCCACCTGGAACTCGCCGGCGAGCGCGCCCGCGCGGCGACCCTCTACGACGATTTGCTCACCGCCGAGGACGTTCCCGCCGAGGACCCCCACCTGGTGAAGGCCCTCAAGGCCGCCAACCTCTGGGAGTACGGGCACGAGGCCGAGGCCCGCGCGATCATCGAGGGCCTGCGCGTCGCGGCCCCCCGCGCGGCGGGACCGTGGACCATCGCCGCGGAGACCCTGGAGGCGCACGACGAGCTGGAGGCCGCCCACGACCTCTTCTCGACCGCGCTGGCCCTGCTGCTGACGCCGGGCGAGGAAGTCCCGTACGCCACCCAGTCCCTGCTCACCGGCCGCCACCGCGTCCGCCGGCTGCGCGGCTCGGAGCACGACGACTGGGACCGGCTCGCCGACACCCTGCACACGGCCGAGGTCCCCCTCGACGAACTGCACGACCCGAAGCGGCTCTGGTCCCTCGGCTCCTCGGACCCGGGCGAGCTGAAGGCGGAGATCACCCGCCTCCGCGCCGAGCTGGGCGTCTACCGAACGGCCCTCTCCCGCCCCTTCCCGGTCGCCGTCCTGCACTGGCCCGCGACCGAGCTGGCCGAACTCCTCGCCGCGTACCCGGCCCTGGCCGCCGAGTACCCCGACCACCCCGGCCACCTGACCGCGGTGGAGAACGCCCTGCGCGACCTCCACGCGGCCGGCACCGCCAACCTCGGCATCGTCACCGGCACCATCCCCTCCTACGAGGCCTTCGCCGCCTCCGAGGCCACCACCCCCGCCGACCCCGACCTCCTCCCCCTCTACGCCACCACCCTCGCCGCCCGAGGCCGAGCCCTCCCCTGGCCCCCGGCCAGGTCGGCGGCGTGCTGGTGCGGGTCGGGGGACGTGTACCGGGAGTGCCACGGGGTGGGGTGAAGCGACTCGGTCCCCACGACAGGCATACATACGGCAGACGAAAGGCGCGGGCACCCCAGCGAGGGGCCCGCGCTTTCGCATACGCGCCCGCGCGCGGCCTCTTCCGGCAACCATGGCTCACTCAGACCGTGTCAGCCCTGCTTGATACAACTACTTCGGTAGTGAGCCACGAGACAGGGGAAGTCGACCGTGCCCAAGGATTTCTCGGAGGCAGCTCCGGTGGTGGGGTTGTACGAAACGCTCATCACTCGACGCCTAGCGCAGCGCATCGGAGAGCTTGAAGCTTCCGGACACCGTTCCGTTGAAGCGGAGGTGGGCCAGGAGTCAGTACCGCATGTCCTCACCAGACACATCGCCACGACGGTTCGACAGGTGCTCCAGGGCTTGACGCCCACGGAGCAGGTCATCGCAGCAAACCACATACTTGAATCACTCAACTCCATTGAGGGCGCCGCCCCGTGGATCGATCTCGTCACGGACGGACCGCGGCAGTTGCTTGCAGTTGCCGAGCAAACGGCTCCGGGCGTCTACTCCATCCGCCCTGCTACGCCTCTGTCAGACACTGCTCTGATCACCAATGCACCCGAAGACCCCAGTCTTGGCTTCGAGTTGCGATCCGAGCTCGCCACCGCGGATCGCGTCGACCTCCTCTGCGCCTTCGTGAAGTGGCATGGCCTCCGTGTCCTTGAACAGGCACTGACCACAGCGCATCAGCGTGGGGTGCCCATCCGTGTTCTCACCACTACCTACATCGGCGCCACGGAACGACGAGCGCTCGATCGACTGGTCCGCGACTTTGGCGCGGAGGTGAAGGTCAACTACGAACTGCGCTCCACACGCCTCCACGCGAAAGCCTGGCTGTTCCGTCGAGAAAGCGGCTTTGACACGGCCTACGTCGGCAGCTCAAACCTCTCCAAGGCGGCGCTACTCGACGGCCTCGAATGGAACGTACGCCTCTCCTCCGTCGCCACCCCGGCCGTCCTTCGCAAGTTCGAAGCGACGTTTGACGCCTACTGGAGCGAGCGCTCCTTCGAAACGTACAACCCCGACGAGGACGCACAGCGGCTGGATGAAGCCCTGTCGCACGCCAGTGGATCGACCGAGCCTGCGCGCAACACCATCTCGCTCTCGGGGCTGGAAGTACGGGCCTACCCGCACCAGCGCGACATGCTCGAACGCCTCGAAGTAGAACGCACCGTGCATGATCGGCACCGCAATCTGCTAGTAGCCGCAACCGGCACAGGCAAGACCGTCATGGCTGCGCTCGACTACAAGCGATTGCGTCAACAGCTAGGGCGCGACCCTCGCCTTCTGTTCGTTGCCCACCGTAAGGAGATCTTGGAACAGTCTTTGCGCGTCTACCAAAATGTTCTGGTTGACGCCAACTTCGGTGAGCTCTGCTACAGCGGCGAGATCCCCGAGGACTGGACCCATGTCTTTGCTAGCGTCCAGTCACTCACTTCACAGCGGCTTGACCAACTAGACCCGGCCCACTTCGATGTCATCGTCATTGACGAGTTCCACCACGGCACGTCACCCACTTACCGACGGATCCTCGATCATTTCACCCCGAGCGAACTTCTCGGCTTGACTGCTACTCCCGAGCGCATGGACGGCCTCACCATCCAGGACGTCTTTTTCGATGGGCGGATCGCGGCGGAGATGCGCCTCTGGGAGGCGCTAGAGAACAACCTCCTCAGCCCCTTCCACTACTTCGGCATCACGGACAATACCGATATGACCGCCGTCGCATGGAAGGCCGGGGCGTACGACCGCGGCTCGCTTGGCGACTTGTTCACCGGCAACGAAGCCCGTGCTCGCCTCGTCGTTCAGGCAGTGAAGGACAAGGTCACCGACCCCGGAAGCATGCGTGCTCTTGGGTTCTGCGTGACGGTCTCACACGCACATTTCATGGCCGACTTCTTCCGGCGGGCAGGCCTCAACGCAGTTGCCCTCTCCGGGGAGACGTCGCGCGAGGAGCGCAAGAGAGCACTTGATGGGCTGCGTTCTGGCTCACTGCAGATCATCTTCTCCGTAGACCTCTTCAACGAAGGGCTCGACATCCCCGATGTGGATACCCTTCTCCTGCTGCGACCCACCTCTAGCGCGACTGTCTTCCTGCAACAGCTAGGCCGAGGCCTGCGCAGAACTGAGGGCAAGGCGGTGCTCACCGTTCTGGACTTCATCGGCCAACACCGCAAGGAGTTCCGATTCGAAGAACAGTTCCGGGCACTAACTAACCTGACACGCAACAGGCTTCTGCACCACGTTGAGCAAGACTTTCCCCAACTGCCGTCCGGTTGTCAGATCATCCTGGAGTCAAAGGCCAAGGATTTGATCATTGACAACATTCGCAACCAAATCTCTGTTAACGTCACGCACCTAGCACGCGAGGTGGCTTCGTACGCGGAGCCCCGCCTTGCGGGATACCTGCGCGAGAGCAGGCGCGAGATCAAGGAGTTGTACCGCGGCAACGGCAACTCCTGGACAGGACTTCTGCGTAGAGCTCACCTGCTGCCCTCAGATGGCCCAGAGGGTGAAGCTTCGCTCCTCAAGCGCGTCACCGCCTTCCTCCACATCGACGATCCGCTGCGGGCCCAGGCGTACTCGACGCTGCTCGCCGAAAGCCCGCCTAAATATGCCGAAATGACAGAGCAGGAGCAGGCGTTCGCTCGTATGCTTTTCTTCTCCCTGTGGCCGCTCGGCGGTGGATTTGCAAGCTACCAGGAGGGATTTGATGCCCTCAGCGACCAGCCAGCATTCCGTAGCGAGGTTTGCCAGGTATTGGAGCACGTTCTCGACCGGGTTGATCATGTTCCGATCCCCCTGTTTGGCACCCACAGCAGCCTCCCCCTCGCCATTCACTCCTCGTACAGCCGCGAGGAAATACTGCCCGCTCTGGGACAGTCGACAATGGGCGGATTCATGCCCGGAAACTTCCGCGAAGGCGTCAAGTGGTGCGAGCGCATCGCTACCGACGCATTGCTCATCACTCTAGAGAAGGATGAGAAGGACTTCTCACCCGAGACACGCTACAAGGACTACGCGTTGAATGACTTCCGATTTCACTGGGAGTCCCAAAACCAAACATCGGAAACATCACCCACCGGCATCCGATATCAAAAGCACAAGGAACTCGGAACTCAGGTACTACTCTTCGTGCGCCGCTACAAGAAGACTGATATCGGTGGACCGCAGCCCTGGATGCTACTGGGCCCCGCCGAATACATCGAACACACCGGCAGCAAGCCCATGGGCATCGTTTGGAAACTGCGTCATGAGATTCCTGCCGATGTGCTGACTTATTCGGCGATCGCGGCGGGGTAATTGAGCTTCCCGCCTATCCTCTGGCGGATCGATTCCCACCAACCGATGAATCGATCCGCTAGAGGATATCGATAATTCTCAGAAAATCCGTCCCGCGGCAGTTTCATCCTCGACACCCCAGCGACGACGATGTGCACGGACGAATCTTTCCCGTATGCGATGTTCAGGAACTTGCCAGAGAGGAGCACTACGGGGAGTTCCGGTCGCCGGGAATCGATCTATAACCGAGAGATCATCGGTGAGGTACAGGGCGCCTCGATCAAACCGGACATGGCAGTTCGGGCAGAGACACAGCACATTTCCCTCAACGTCAGGACCGCCATCGGGACCACCAAGAGCGTGTATGTGCGCGCCCTCTGCGTAGCTCTTCCCCCCTTCCCCTACGGCCAGGGAGAGACGGCAGACCTGACAGGCG
Source organism: Streptomyces sp. NPDC001770 (assembly GCF_053596135.1). Lineage (NCBI taxonomy): Bacteria > Bacillati > Actinomycetota > Actinomycetes > Kitasatosporales > Streptomycetaceae > Streptomyces > Streptomyces sp. NPDC001770. Next base: position 67,369 of record NZ_JBSFFN010000015.1, read on the forward strand.
TAGCCGTGCCATGCTTTCACCCGTCGCGCGACCTCGCTGTCGCGAACGATTCTTTCGACCGTAGTCGTACGCCTCCGGACTGGACCCTCCACCCGTTCCTCAGCCTGCCCCCGCCTCTCGCCAGGCCCTTGGTCGGCGTCGGCCAGGATGACCCGGAGTTGATCCTCAAGGGGAATCACCTCCTGTCGGGCAGACGGAAGTCGCCGAAGCAGGAACCGGCAGATCATAAAGCCCGCCCTGCCGGTTTCATCCCACTTTCTTACGATCTCATACAGACCGTCATAGCGATAACCATTTAGAGGTGAGTAATCCTTTTCACCAGAACTACCCCTGATAACACGAATAGGGTGCCCCGCGATAAAGCTCTCACTAAGTCCGGCATTACCCGGCTTAGTCCAGTCCTGGTCTGAAGTCTGCTGCCGCGAGTCCCGGGTTCGCCCACCGACGCCCGTGTACGTGATCTCGTCCCAGGCATCGACATCATCCTCGTACCCATTGTTAAGAACGATCGCGTCTGCCTGAACTCGCCCGTGTTTGTCCCGACCCCAGGAGATTCCATCCTCTTCAACCTTGTGCAGTTTGACTGCTTTAACTTCCTTACGCGAAGCGAAGAGAGCACCCGGCTCAACCCCGTCCACGTGTCCAAATACGGGCCTGTATTGCTGCTTCATGCAGCCATATTGCCGAGAGCCATCTCGGGGCAAGTTGAATTCCACACATCGAGACGCACACCGCTAGCCGGTCGGATCCCCCTGTCCGCTGCGGCCGCCTGACCAGCACAAGGCTCCAGGCGAAGCCTTCAGCAGGGAATCCGATGGCCCCGCCCCCGACCCCCATGCTGCACTGCCGACATGACCCTGATGGTGAGCGTGTTCGTGCTGGACGACGCCGGCGAGTCGCACGTGCTGGACACCCCCGAGGACTGTTCGGACCTGGCAGGGCCGGAGGTGTGGCGGACGAGCGTCTGGGCGTCGGAGGCGGTACGGGAGCTCGGGGCGCGGTTCTTCCCCGCGCTCGCGGAGGGGTGGCTCGTGGCGCAGCCCGAGGAGGTGGCCGAGCTGCTGGACGAATGCGCGCTGCTCCGGGGGAGCCTCGTGTCCGTCGCGGGCCGGAGGGCGGAGGAGGAGACGGCGAGGGACGTGCCGCTCGCCGACGCGGTACGGAGCATCGGGGACCGGCTGGCGAACGTCGAGGATGCATGCCGGCGGGCCCTGGCGGTCGGCGGGGGCGTCCTCGTCTGGTGAGAGAGCAAGCGGATGAGGGCAGGTGGGAGCGCGGCCGTAACCGGAATCCGGTGGCCCGAGCCGCCCCGGCCCCGCGCCCCGCCCCGCCCCCGCCCCTGGCTCCCCGTCCCCGCACCGCCCCCGGCGCCCCGCCCGGCGTGCGCGGCCCCCGCACAGCCCCCGCGTGGCCCGTGCGCCTCCCGGCGCGCCGCCGCACGCCCTGCCCGCCGCGCTCACCTGTGGTTACGTTGATGGACGCACCGCGGACCGCCGGGGCTCCATGTGGGGAGTCCGGTCCGGATCGCGGCGCGTGCTCCACCGGGGCGGCTGTTGTGGCCGGTCCGTGGGAGCCCGGCGTACCCCGAACCGGAGGTTCCGGCATGACCGTCTCCCGTACCGCCGCCTCGCCCCTCCCCTCCTCCCCGGAGCCCCCGAAGCTCCCGGAGCCCCTGACGCCTCTGAAGCGGCGCGTCGTCGCCCTCGCGGGGGCCGCCGCGCTGACGTTGGGGGCCCTCGCGGTCGCGCCCGGGGCCTCCGCCGCCTCACCGGAGACGGCCGCGCCCGCCGTGGCCGCCGTGCCGGGCGGGTGCGCGTACACCGCGACCTCGAACCGGCCGGTGCTCCGGGCCGGCAGCAGCGGGGCCGCGGTGAAGCAGGCGCAGTGCCTGAGCAACGTGTGGGGAGGGCTGGTGCCGAAGCTGGACGTCGACGGGAAGTTCGGGGCCGCCACCCAGGCGAAGGTCAAGTGGATCCAGGGGTGCCACGGGCTGCCGGAGGACGGCGTGATCGGTGCCCGGACCTGGGAGGCGCTGTACTACCCGGTGCCCGACTGCTACGACCCGTATCCGGGCTGATCCCGGTCCGCACCCCCACCCGCACCCGTCCCCGTCCCCGTCCCCATCCCCGCCCCCGTGAGCAGGGCCTGGAGCGCCGGCGCGTAGAGGTCCGCGAGGCGCTCCGGGGTGGTGCGGGAGCCTTCCCCCTCGGGGTGCAGGCTCAGGGCGGCGCCGAGGCCGATGAGCTGGCCCGCGGCGAGTTCGGCGCGCAGTGCGCCGTCGGGTCCGGGGAGCCGGGCGGCCAGCCGCTGGGTGACCTGCTCATGGAAACGGTGGCGCAGCAGGACGCGTTCGTCGCGGTTGCCGAGCGAGAAGACCACCCGCAGGAACGGGTCGGTGCCGTAGGCCCGGCGGCGGCGGACGAGGGTGAGCACCATGTGCCGGCCCAGCCGGTCCAGCGGGGCGTCGAAGATCGCGTCGGCCTCGGGGCCGAAGTCGGCGACGGCGCCGAAGAGCTCGTCCTTGCGGCCGAAGTGCTTGATCACCAGGGACGGGCTCACTCCGGCGTCGGACGCGATGCCGCGGATGGTGACCTCGGCGTACGGGTTCCGCATGAAGGCCCGCCGGGCCGCCAGCAGGATCGCCGCCCTGCCGGTACCGGAGTCCGGCGCCCCGGACACATCGGACGCCCCGGACACGTCGTGCGCCCCTGGTGACCTGTGCGAACCGTGCGATCCCGGCGGTACGGCGTGCGCTGCGGCCCGGCCGGTCATGCGCCCTCCTGGATGGCTCTGGCCGGCGCACCTGCCTTCCGGTCCGCCCGCTTCTTCGTCCCTGCGACCGTACCCGCCTTCGCGCGGCCCGCTCCCGGCAGCAGCAGGGTGACCAGCAGCGCGAGCAGGGCCGCGGCCCCCGCGATCACGAAGACCAGCTGGTACGCGTGGAGCGTCGGCGCGGTGAGTCCGCCGGCCCGGAAGGTCACGTTGCTCAGTACGGCGGCGACGGCGGCGCTGCAGAAGGCCTGGCCGACCGAGCGCATCAGGGTGTTCAGGCCGTTCGCGGCGCCCGTCTCGCTGACCGGTACGGCCCGCATCACGAGGGCGGGGAGCGCGGAGTAGGCGATGGCCGTGCCCGACGCGACCACGGTCGCACCGGCCACGATCGTCCAGAGGCTGTGGCTGGTGAAGTAGCGGACCCCGTACCCGACGGCGATGATCACCGAGGCCACCGCCAGGCTGACCTTCGGCCCGTACGCGGCGGAGATGCGCGCCGACACGGGCGACAGCAGCACCATCGCGACCCCGCCGGGCAGCAGGCAGAGCCCGCTGACGACGATCGACGCGCCGAGCCCGTACCCGGTGACCTTCGGCTCCTGGACCATCTGCCCGGTGACCAGGGAGTTCGCGTAGAAGGCGAAGCCGATGAGGAGCGCCGCGAGGTTGGCATGGAGGACGGCGGGGCGGGCGGAGACCCGGAGGTCGACCATCGGGCTCGGTGAGCGGAGTTCGTACGCGCCCCAGAGCAGCCCGGTCAGTACGGCGGCCACCAGGAGGCCGAGGGTGAGCGGGGAGGTCCAGCCCCAGTCGCCGCCCTGGGTGACGGCGAGCAGCAGGCAGACGAGTACGGCGGCGAGCCCGAGCCCGCCGACGGCGTCGAAGCGGCCGCGGTTGCGCACCGGTGACTCCGGTACGAAGAGCAGCACCAGCACGAGGTCGAGCAGGGCGATCGCGCCCGAGACCCAGAACATGGTGTGCCAGTCGAAGTGCTCGACGACGAACGCGGCGACCGGTACGCCCACCGCGGCGCCGATGCCGAGGGTGGAGCTCATCAGGGCGACGGCGGGCAGGACGCGTTCCGGGGGGAGTTCGTCGCGCAGGATGCTGATGCCCAGCGGGACGACGGCGAGCGCCGCGCCCTGGAGCGCGCGGCCCGCGATGAGGACGCCGATGTGGGAGCTGATCGCGCAGAGCACCGAGCCGGCGAGGAGCGAGCAGAGCGAGGCGAGCAGGACGCGCCGCTTGCCGTACATGTCGCCGACGCGGCCGAGGACCGGGGTGAAGACCGCGCCGGTCAGCAGGGTGATGGTGACGAGCCAGCTCGCGGCGGACGGAGTGGCGCCGGTGAGTTCCGGGATGTGCGGCAGCAGCGGGACGACGAGCGTCTGCATGACCGCGACGACCACGCCGCAGAAGGCGAGGATGCCCATGGCCAGGCGCGGGGACGACGGTGTTCCCGCGTCCCGGCCGGCCGCGGGGGTGGTGGGCCGGGCGGGCGTCGGGGGCGGGGTGGGTATGTCCGCTGGCATACGTGCTCCGGGAACGGTGAGGGCGCCGGAAGGCGGTGAGGGCGGCACGCCCGGTGGGTGCACAGGCGTTCACCTTCAGGGTAAACGCCTGTGCACCCCCCTGTCCCCGGGGTCCGTGGATCGGGCACGTATCGGCGCGTTAGCCTCGGAATCCCCCGGACGCCGACGCGGGACGCGTCGCGACGGGGCTCGGACGACAACACGAAAGCGAAGGTGCCTGCCATGGCGAAGATTCCGGCAGCGGCAGTGGCGGCGAGCGGTCTCGTCGGCGGTTACGGGGTGGCCCGGTGGACCCGGAAGCGCCCCCTGGGCGGCGCCGCGCTCGCCGTGGCCGGGGCGGTCGCCGCGTACGAGTGGAACCGGACGGCAGGCCCCCGCGCCGCCACCGGCCTGACCACGGCGTACGTCGCCGCCTTCGCCGGATCGCACGTGCTCGCCAAGAAGCTCGGCGCCTGGCCCGCCGTCCTCACCGTGGCCGGCGGGGTCGCCGCCGCGTCCTGGGCGGTCACCCGCCGCGCGGCCTGAGGGACGCAGGATGCCGGGCGGGAGCACGAAACCCGCCCGGCACCGGAGCCCCCGCCGCGCCCGGGGTCTCGCGTTCGATCCGGACGAGGGGCCCTATCCCCCCAGCGCCCGCGACACCGTGTAGATCGCGAGTCCGGCCAGCGCGCCGACCACCGTGCCGTTGATCCGGATGAACTGGAGGTCGCGGCCGATGTGGGCCTCGATCTTCTTCGAGGTCTGGTCGGCGTCCCAGCCCGCGACGGTGTCGCTGATCAGCGAGGTGATCTCGGTGCGGTACGTGGTGACGACATAGGCCGCCGCGTCCTCCAGCCAGCCCTCGATCTTGTCCTGGAGCCGCTCGTCCGTGGCGAGGCGGGCTCCCAGCGACATCAGCGAGGCCCGCGCGCGCAGGCGCAGTTCGCTCTGCTCGTCCTCGGCCGCCGTGATGATCATCGTACGTACGGAGGACCAGGCGGAGGCGATCACGTCCTGCACCTCGCGGCGCCCCAGGATCTCCGACTTCAGCCGCTCCACGCGTTCCCGGGTGTCCCGGTCCGTCTGGAGGTCGGCGGCGAAGTCCGCCAGGAACGTGTCGATGGAGTCGCGGGCCGGGTGGCCCGGCATGTCCCGCATCTCCGTGACGAACCGCAGCAGCTCCTTGTAGACCCGCTCCCCCACGCGCTTGTCGACGAACCTCGGCGTCCAGCCGGGCGCCCCGCCCTGCACCGCGTCCATCACCGCGTCGCCGTGCAGGACCAGCCAGTCGTGCGCGCGGACACAGACCAGGTCCACGACCCTGCGGTGACCGCCGTCGGCCACCACCTTCTCCAGCATCTTCCCGAGCCCGGGGCCGATCTCCACCGCGTCGGCCCGCCGGGTGATCGCCTCCCCGACGATGGCCTGCACATCGGCGTCCCGCAGCACGGTCAGCGCCCCGCGCAACGCGGTCGCCAGCTCGGCGGTGACCCGGTCGGCGTGCACCGGCTCCGCGAGCCAGGCGCCGACCCGCCCGCCGATGCCCAGCGCGTGGATCCGGCCGCGGACCACGTCGGCGGAGAGGAAGTTCTCGCCGACGAACGACCCGAGCGAGGCCCCCAGCTGGTCCTTCTTCGTGGGAATGATCGCGGTGTGCGGGATGGGCAGGCCGAGCGGCCGGCGGAAGAGGGCGGTCACGGCGAACCAGTCGGCGAGCGCACCCACCATGCCCGCCTCGGCCGCGGCGGCGACGTAACCGGGCCAGCCGCCCACTCCCGCGTTCTTCGCCCAGGTGGCGAGCGTGTACACGAGCGCGACCAGCAGGAGCAGCCCGGTCGCGGTGGTCTTCATCCGGCGCACCCCGCGCCGCTTCTCCTCGTCGGCGGCGGTGTACGCGAACGAGGCCAGAGGTGCGGCGGCCCGCCCGGCGCCGCGCGGAGCCCGTGCCGTACGGTCGGAACCCGGCGGAGTGTCCGGGCCCACCGCAGCGCCCGGACCGACCGGGGCGTCCGGACCCGCGGGAGTGTCCGGGCCCGCGGGAGCACCGGCACCCACCGGAGCGTCCGGATCCGGGTCTCTGTCGTGTTCCGGCCCCGTGCTCGCGCCCGGTTCATTACGATCCACCGCGTCCCGCCTCGCTTTCCTGCCGTGCTCCGGTCCGCCGTGCGCCCGGTCCCGTACGACCGCGCCACCCGTTCACGTACACGTCTTCCCCCGTCGTACGCATTGTCCCCACTGTCCTACTCCCGGGCCGCCCGTCCAGTTCCCGGCGGCCCGTCGCGCACCGTTGCCCCGGGATTCCGGGCCGAGCAGGAGGAGCCGTACCGCACATGTCCAGGGTCGTCCACAGTGACCAGGCCGGGCCGGGCCCCGGCCCCCGCGAGCCCGGCGGGAGCGCCGGGCCGGGCGCCCGGCGGCGCAGGCGCGTCCTGCTCCTGGTCCTCGTGACCGCCACCGCCGTACTCGCCGCGGCCCTCGCCGTCGGCACGGCACGGCTCACCGGCCCCCGCGACACCGGGCTGCGGGCGGCCGGCCGGCACCCGGCCGGCGACGAGCCCTCCGGCGCGAGCGGCCGGTGGGTCGCCACCTGGACCGGGGCGCCGGTGCGCGCCGCCCCGGACACGGCGGACGACCTGGCGGGCACGACCGTACGCAACTCCGTGCACAGCAGTACCGGCGGCGAGGCGGCGCGCATCACCCTCTCGAACCTCTTCGGCACCGGTCCGCTGGTGGTCGACCGGGCGCGGGTGAACTCCCGCCCGGTGACCTTCGGGGGCGCGGGGAAGGTCGCCGTCCCGGCCGGCGGCCGGGTCGTGAGCGACCCCGTGCGGACGAGGATCGCGGCCGACTCGAACCTGGTGGTGTCCTTCCGTACGCTCACCACCGGCGGGCACATCACCCAGCACCCGGCCGCCTTCCAGACCTCGTACCTGGTCCGCGCCCGCACCACCTGGCCCGTCCAGGACTGGCGCTATCTGACGGCCGTGGACGTGTTCAGTACGACCGCCTCGGGCACGGTCGTGGCGTTCGGCGACTCGCTCACGGCGGGCAGCGGCTCCACGCCCGGCGCCAACCGGCGCTGGCCGGACCTCCTGTCCGACCGCCTGAAGGGCCGCTGGGGCGTGGCCAACCAGGGCATCTCGGGGAACCGCCTGCTCTCCGACGGCCGGGGCGGCATCGCGGGCACCACCCGTTTCTCACGCGACGCGCTGGGCGTCGCCGGCGTGCGCACGGTGATCGTCGCGCTCGGCATCAACGACGCCCAGACCGCCGCCGACCACCTGGACCCGCAGCGGGTCGTGGACGCCCTGCGCCGCCTCACCGCCCAGGGCCACGCCCGGGGGCTGCGGGTGATCGGGGTGACGCTGACGCCCTTCGAGGGCATCGGCAACTACACGCCCGCCCGCGAGGCCATCCGCCAGGAGGTCAACGAACAGATCCGGGCCGGAGGGGTGTTCGACGGGTACGTGGACTTCGACGCGGTGGTCCGCGACCCCGCCGTACCGCAGCGCATCCGGGCCGACTACGACAGCGGCGACCACCTGCACTTCAACGACACGGGGTACCGGTCCCTCGCCGACAGCATCGACCTGGGCCTGCTGACCGGCCCCCCGAAGGGATAGCTTCGCGCGGCCGGACCTGACCCGGCAACGGCACGAGCGCCCGCACCGGCACCCGCACGCACCTCAGCGCACGTCCTTGCCGCCTCCGGGCTCCTGCGCCTCACCCGGTCCGCCCACCGGCCGGGGAGCTTCCGCCCGGCCCACCGTGTCCGCCGCCGCCTTCGCCCCGGCCTCCTTGCGGCGGCGGCGCTCCGCCCTGCTCCACTTGCGTTCCACGCCGACGCCGCCCATCAGCGCGAAGCCGGTGACGGTCACCCTCGGCGCATCGGGGGCGGGTTCGCCCTCATCCTTGGACCGCTCGTCGAACCCGCCCATGAAACCGGTCCCGTTGACCCGCACATGGACGTCCGGCGGCACGGTGACGCCCATCCCGCCCATGATCGCGACGCACCGGATCGTCACCTCACGCTCCGCGAAACGCGCCTCGCGCAGATCGACGACCCCGCCGCCCCACATCACGAACGAGGTGAACGTCCGGCCGACGGTCCATCGCCCCTTGCGGCTGAAGCCGCCCCAGAAGGCGAACCCGCCCGTCGACGTCGGCTCCCCACCGATCCGCTCCGACCACGCCGTCACCGCAGCGCCGCCCACGTCCGGCAACGGCGCTCCGGAGACCGGAAGGTCACGGACGAGCGGTGTCAACTCGCCCCGGGTGCGCGCCGTATAGGCCGACTCGAGCCGCTGCTCGAACTCCGCCATGTCCAGGCGGCCTTCGGCCATGGCGTCCCGCAGGATCTCCGCGATCCGTTCCCGCTCGGCGTCGGAGGCGCGCATGTCGGGGAGTTCGCTCGTCATGACGCACACCCTATGCACGGCGCGCACCACGGACCAGAGCCCCCGGCGCTACGCGGCGGGGTGCGGCCCCGCCGCATACATCCGCGCGATCACGTCCTCGATGTCGGGCTCCCGTACCGAGAGGTCCTTCAGCGGGTACTCCGCCGCGATCCGCGCCACCAGCGGGGCCACCGAGGCGCCGGCCGGGAGCGCCAGCCACTGGCGCGGCCCCTCCGTCTTCAGTACCCGTGCCCGCAGCGCCCCCTCCGACTCCACGGCGATCGGCGGGAGTTCGCGCTCCAGGTCCACCACCAGCACGCGTTCGCTCCCGCCCGCCTCGTGCAGCCCGGCGAGCGCGCCGTCGTACATCAGCCGGCCGTGGTCGATCACCATCACCCGGCGGCACAACTGCTCGATGTCGGTGAGGTCGTGGGTGGTGAGCAGCACGGTGGTGGACCGCTCCTCGTTGAGGTCCTTGAGGAACTGCCGCACCTTGGTCTTGGAGATGATGTCGAGCCCGATCGTCGGCTCGTCCAGGTACAGCACCTCCGGATCGTGCAGCAGCGCCGCCGCGATGTCGCCGCGCATCCGCTGCCCGAGGGAGAGTTGCCGCACCGGCTTGTCCAACAGGGCAGCCAGATCGAGGAGTTCGACGCACCGGTCTAGGTTTTCGCGGTACCGCACGTCCGGGATGCGATACATGCGGTGCATCAGCCGGTACGAATCCTTCAGCGGCAGGTCCCACCAGAGCGTGGTGCGCTGCCCGAACACCACCCCGATGCGGTGCGCCAGCCGGGTGCGCTCCCGGGACGGGTCGACGCCCGCGACCCGCAGCCGGCCGCCGCTCGGGGTCAGGATTCCGGTGAGCATCTTGATCGTCGTCGACTTGCCCGCACCGTTCGGGCCGATGTACCCGACCATCTCACCGCGCGCCACCCGGAAACTGAGACCGTCCACCGCGCGCACCTCGCGCCGCTCGCCCCGCAGGAAGCCCGTCCTGCGGCGCACCCGGAAGACCTTCTCCACCCCGTCCAGTTCGATGAACGAGTCGTCGGCCACCGGAGCCCGTAGGTCCTCCGCCACCGCCTCGCCCGCCGCCGTCCCCACCGTTGCCACACCCGTGCCCGCGTCCCGCGCCATGCCCGTACCCGCTCCCGTCTCCACGCCCGAACCCATCGCCGTAACCCCGCCCCCGCTCCCGTCCCGGCCACCGGTCAACTTCCCGTGCTCCGGTACGCCCGCAGCCCCGTGCGCCACGCCGTCCCGGCAAGCAGCCCGCACCCGGCCGCCACCAGGGGCGACAGGAACGCCGCCCACGGGGGCATCGCCACCGGGTAATCCCGCCCCAGTACGTACAGCGCGGGCAGCCAGCTGACGAAGGCCAGCGGCACGACGAACGTCACCCCGCGCACCAGCTCCCGGGCGAAGACCGAGGGCGGGTACTGCAACAGGGTCTGGCCGCCGTACGTGAAGGAGTTCTGCACCTGCGCCGCGTCCTGGGCGAAGAACTGGACGGCCGACCCTCCGACGTAGACGGCCCCGAAGAACGCCCCGCCGCTCACCACCGCCAGCGGCACCAGCAGCACCTTCAGCGGGGTCCAGTCGATGTCGAGGGCCGCCAGGGCGTACCCCAGCACCATCAGTCCCTGGACGATGCGCCCCACCCGGCGCAGCGCGAACCGGTCGGCCGCCACCTGCACCAGCACCGGCACGGGGCGCACCAGCAGCGTGTCGAACGTGCCGTCCCGCACCCGCGCGCCGATCCGGTCCAGGGACCCCAGCAGCAGGTCGGCCAGCCCGAACGCGGTCGCCGCCATCCCGTACAGCAGGGCGATCTCCGGCAGGGAGTAGCCGCCCAGCGCGTCGACGTGGCCGAACATCAGCATGATGGTGACGAAGTCGAAGACCGTCGCGAGGAAGTTGCCGAGCGTGGTCATCGCGAACGACGCCGGATACGCCATCGTCGAGCGGATCCACATCCCCGCGATGAGCCGGTAGGCGCGGACCCCCTCGACCAGCGGTGACCGCTCGCCGGGGCCGGGCCGGGCGGTGGCGCCGGGCCGGTCACAGGCGCCGGGCCCCGCGGAGGCGCCCGGCCCCGCCGCCCGTCCCGTACGCACGCCCCCGTCCGTACCGCTGTCCCCGTCCGCACGACCGCTGCCGCCGTCGCCGCCCGGGACGAGCACCGTGTCAGCCACCCTGCACCACCACTCTCCGCGTCGCGACGGACTGGAGCACCCGGCCCGCCATCAGCAGGACCAGCGCCCAGCCGGCCTGGAAGGCGAACGCTCCCGCCAGGTCCCACCCGGTGCGCTCGCCGAGGAACACGTCGGCGGGTACCTGGAGGAACGCCGACCACGGCAGGGCCCGCGCGACCTCGCCCAGCAGCCCCGGGAACAGGTTGAGCGGCAGCAGCATCCCTGAGAAGAACAGCCCCGTCAGCCAGCTGATCTGGAGCACCCCCGCCCCGTCCATCAACCAGAACGCGGCCAGTGCGACGAGGAAGCGGACGGCGAAGCTGACCACCACCCCGAGCACCACCGACACCAGGAACGCCGGCCACGTCCAGGGGGAGACGGGCAGGGCCAGGTCGAAGGCGAGCGCGCCGATCGTCATCGGTACGACGCCGCGCCCCAGGAAGTTGAAGGCGGCCCGGCCCAGGTCCCCGGCCAGATACCAGCACTGGAGGTCGGCGGGCCGGTAGAGGTCGATCGCGATGTCACCGGTGCGGATGCGCTCCATCAGGTCGTCCTCGAATCCGCCGCCCATCAGCGAACACGTCATCAGCAGCGCCTGCCCCAGCCAGACGTAGGTCAGCGCCTGCGCGGTGTCGTAGCCACCGAGGTCCGGCCGCTCCGACCAGAGCGCGGTGTAGGTGTACGCGATGATGAAGCCGAAGACGGTGTTCGTGAAAATCCCCGCCATCGTCGCCATCCGGTACGTGGCATGCCGGCGGAACCCGCCCGCCGCCACCACGGCATAGACCCGCACGTCTCTCCCCCTCCCGGCACCAAAGCGGCCGACAGTAGCCCAGCTCTCCGGCTCCCGACGACCGCTTTTCCGGGGGCGCGCGCGGCATCCGGCGGGGCGTACCGGGGCGCAACCAGGTGCGTTCCGAGGGTTATCGACACGAAAGGGGCAGTATGGGAGAACTGTCCGCGGCCGAGGAGTCTTCACCGACATGAGCGACGAGCCAGAGCGCTGGGCCCCCCGGGACCCCTCGGGGGAACCTTCCGGACACGAGGACGCCGCGCCCGCAGGGGAGGAACACCCTGACGGAACACCGGACGGAACACCGCACGGACCTCCGCCGGGAACCCCGCACGGCAGAGCCGCGGAGAAGCGCGCGAAGCGCGCGAAGCGCGCGAAGCGCCCCAGGCGGAAGGGCTGGCGCCGCCTCGTACCGACCTGGCGGATGGTGCTCGGGGCCGTACTGCTCGTCGCCGTCCTGCTCGTCGGCGGTTTCATCGCCGGGTACCAGCTCGTCGACATCCCCGCCGCGAACTCCAGCGCCACCGCCCAGAGCAACGTCTACCTCTACCGCGACGGGGCGGTCATCGCCCGCGACGGCGACGTCAACCGGGAGAACGTCCAGCTCGCCCAGGTCCCGAAGGACGTCCAGCACGCCGTGCTCGCCGCCGAGGACCGCAACTTCTACTCCGAGCGCGCCGTCGACATCAGCGCCATGGTCCGCGCCGCCTGGAACACCGTCACCGGCAAGGGCAAGCAGGGCGGTTCGACCATCACCCAGCAGTACGTCAAGAACTACTACCTGGGCCAGGAGCAGACGGTCGTCCGCAAGGCCAAGGAGTTCTTCATCGCGATCAAGCTGGACCGCGAGCAGACCAAGGACCAGATCTTCGAGGGGTACCTCAACACCAGCTACTTCGGCCGCAACGCGTACGGCATCCAGGCAGCGGCCCAGGCGTACTACGGCAAGGACGTCACCGACGTCGGCGTCGCCGAGGGCGCGTACCTCGCCTCGCTCCTCAACGCCCCCAGCGCGTACGACGTCGTCGCCCACCCGGAGAACAAGCCGGCCGTGCTCGCCCGCTGGAACTACGTGCTCGACGGCATGGTCAAGGAGGAGTGGCTCGGCGCCTCCGCGCGCGCGGCGCTCACCTTCCCGGCACCGGACGGGGCGAAGGCCTCCACCGGCCTCTCCGGACAGCGCGGTTACCTCGTCAACGCCGTCAAGGACTATCTGACCGGCCACGGGATCGTGGCCGAGGAGACCCTCGCCACCGGCGGCTACCGGATCACCACCACCCTGGAGAAGGAGAAGCAGGACGCCTTCGTGGACGCCGTCGAGGAGAACGTGACCTCCCGGACCGACGACAGCCGGGCGGCCGACCGAAACGTCCGCGTCGGCGGCGCCTCCATCGACCCCGCCACCGGCAAGGTCGTCGCCCTGTACGGCGGGATCGACTACACCCGCCAGTACGTCAACAACGCGACCCGCCGCGACTACCAGGTCGGCTCCACCTTCAAGCCGTTCGTCTTCACCGCCGCCGTCGCCACCGACGCGACCACCCAGGACGGCCGCCGGATCACCCCGAACACCCGCTACGACGGCACCAACGAGCGCCCCGTCCAAGGGCGCCAGGGCGACACCGGGTACGCCCCCGCCAACGAGGACGACGTCAGCTACGGCTCCATCACCGTCCGCGAGGCCACCGACAAGTCCGTCAACGCGGTGTACGCGCAGATGGCCGAGGACGTAGGCCCGCAGAAGGTGAAGGAGACCGCGATCGACCTCGGCGTCCCCGAGGACACCCCCGACCTGACGGCCTCCCCGTCCATCGCGCTCGGCCCGGCCACCGCCAGCGTGCTCGACATGACCGAGGCGTACGCGACCCTCGCCAACCACGGGCGGCACGGCACGTACACCCTGGTGGAGAAGGTCACCAAGGACGGCCGGAACGTCTCGCTGCCCGACCGCACCACCCGGCAGGCCGTCAGCCGGCAGGCCGCCGACACCACCACCGCGATCCTGCGGAGCGTCGTCGAGGGCGGCACCGGTACGGCCGCGCAGGGCGCGGGCCGCCCCGCCGCCGGGAAGACCGGCACCGCCGAGGAGGACAAGGCCGCCTGGTTCGCCGGCTACACCCCCGACCTCGCGACCGTCGTCGCCGTCATGGGCCAGGACCCGGACACCGGAACGCAGGAGTCCCTGTACGGAGCCCTCGGCCAGTCCCGCGTCAACGGCGGCGGCGCCCCCGCCGAGACCTGGGCCGACTACACCGCGGCCGCCCTCGAAGGCTCCGAGGTGCGGGATTTCGACCTGGACCTGGCGGAGGGCAGCGACGAGCCCGACCCCTCCGAGGAGGAATCAGCGCCCAGCGACCCCGACTCCCCGTCCGACACCCCGAGCGGCGACACCCCCACCACCCCCGCCGGCACCACCCCGGCCACCCCCGGCCCGACCGCCACCGGCGGCACCACGGGCGGCGGCCCCACCGGCGGCTCCCCCACGAACGGCGGCAACGCGAACGGCACCGGCGGGAACACCGCGAACGGCGGGACCGGGAACGGCGGCAACGGCAACGACACCGGCGGTACGAACGGCGGCGGCACCGACGCGGGCACCGCCGAAGGCGGCGGGGAGACCGGCAGCACCGGGGAGACAGGCGACGGCGGCGGCCCCACCGGGGACGGCAGCACCGGCGGCGGCCTCACCGAGGGAGCCCGGGGGCCGGGCCGGGGGCCGGGCCGGGGCCCGGACTTCCCGTATCCCTGGCGGTGAGGCCGGCCGGACTTAGGCGGGGCCAGGCCAGGACGGCCGGAGATGTTCAGAGCCCCGGGACCGCTCAGTGCCCCGAAGTGGCTCAGTGCCCCGAAGTCGCCTTCAGCCCCACCACGGACACCAGCAGCAGGCAGACGAAGAAGATCCGCGCGGCGGTCACCGGCTCGTGCAGCACCACCATCCCGAGCACCGCCGCACCGGCGGCCCCGATCCCCACCCACACGCCGTAGGCCGTACCGATCGGCAGCGACTTCGCCGCCTGCGCCAGCAGCAGCATGCTGGCCACGATCCCGAGGACGGTGAACACGCTCGGCCACAGCCGGGTGAACCCCTCCGCGTACTTCATACCGATCGACCAGCCCACTTCGAGCAGGCCGGCAATGATCAAGAGAACCCAGGCCACGACGGCCACCTCCGACGACAGACACACGGAACAACACGGACCGCGTCGTCTTTGCCTTGCCCGGTACGGCGCGTCTCGTCGGGTCGTTCCACCGTAGCAACAAACGCCGTGGGGCCCGGTGACGGGAGTCACCGGGCCCCACCACGACGGACAGCGCCTACAGGTACAGCCCCGTCGAATCGACCGAGCCCTCGAAACGGTCCGCCGCCACCGCGTGCAGGTCCCGCTCCCGCATCAGTACGTACGCCACGCTCCGCACCTCGACCTCGGCACGGTCCTCGGGGTCGTACAGCACCCGGTCCCCGGGCTCGACCGACCGCACGTTCTGGCCCACGGCCACCACCCTGGCCCAGGCCAGCCGGCGGCCCACCGCGGCCGTCGCGGGAATCAGAATGCCGCCGCCGGACCGGCGCTCGCCCTCCGGCGAGTCGGACCGGACCAGCACACGGTCGTGCAGCATGCGGATGGGCAGCTTGTCGTCCTGGGTGTTGTCGCTCACGCCCCGCAACCTACCCGCCGGGCAACCGCCCGTACGCCGTAGGGGTACGTCCACCCGCTTCCGCGCCGCGACGCGTATCCTCCCGCGCCACCGGGGCGACCACCGGGCGGCCGGCCTCTTCGGACCGGCCACGCCCGGCCCAGGCCGTCACCGGCGCCGGCGGCCCTTCGGGCGCCGCGTCGACACGACCAGCAGACCCACCACACCGACCGCGAGCAGCGCCACCGGCACCACCCGCTCCAGCCGCGGCGAACCGTCCTCCGCCACGAACCGCGCCTTCACGTCCGAGACCGAACGATTCACCGCGACGTACGCGCGGCCCGCCGTACGGTCCACCTTCTCGGCGACCATGGCCTTCGCGTCACCGATGATCGTCTTCGGGTGCACCCGCACCCCGATCTCGTCGAGGACCACAGCCAGCTGCTCACGCCTGCTGATGATGTCCGCCTCGATCTGCGCAGGGGTCCTCGTATCCGACACTGCGCCGCCTCCGTGGTGGTCGTCCGGTAAACCTTCATCGACAGTCTGTCAGCTCGACCGCCCGCACACCCGGCGGCACCCCTATTACGCTCGGTCGCGTACACCCCACGCGCCACCCGAGGAGAACCATGAGCGAGCGCCTCCAGCCCGGCGACACCGCCCCCGCCTTCACCCTTCCGGACGCCGACGGCAAGGACGTGTCGCTCGCGGACCACAAGGGCCGCAAGGTGATCGTCTACTTCTACCCCAAGGCCCTTACCCCCGGTTGCACCAAGCAGGCCTGCGACTTCACCGACAACCTGGACCTGCTGACCGGTGCCGGATACGACGTCATCGGCGTATCGCCCGACAAGCCGGAACTGCTCGCGAAGTTCCGCGAGCAGGAGAACCTCAAGGTCACCCTGGTCGCCGACCCGTCCAAGGAGGTCCTCGCGGCCTACGGCGCGTACGGCGAGAAGCAGAACTACGGCAAAACGGTGACGGGCACCATCCGCTCCACCTTCGTCGTCGACGAGCAGGGCCTGATCGAACACGCCTTCTACAACGTCCGGGCCGCCGGACACGTTGCGAAGATCATCAAGGACCTCAAGATCTGACACCCCGCCCGGGCGCCCACCCGCCGACAACCCCGCGCGGAAACTCGCAGGAACCGGCAGGAACCTGTCACGATGCTGTGAGGGACCTCGCAAAAACCCCGTGAATCGGTTTGCGACCGCCATGACCGCAAAGAAGCCCTCCTTGGAACATCCTCCGAGGAAAGGACCCGGCCATGGCGGCCACCGAACCCCACCAGGCGGCCGACCCCGACGCGGTCAGGCGCCACCCCATGCTCTTCCGGGCCGTCCGGAAACGCCAGAACCCCAGACTCCGGCGCACCGACATCACCGTCACCGACGACCAGGCCGTCAAGCGCGCGGTGAAGGCGGCCTCGCTCGGCAACGCCATGGAGTGGTTCGACTTCGGCATCTACTCCTACCTCGCCGTCACCCTGGGACACGTCTTCTTCCCGTCCGGGAACGACACGACCCAGCTGCTCTCCTCCTTCGCGACCTTCGCCGTGGCCTTCCTCGTCCGGCCGCTCGGAGGCATGTTCTTCGGCCCGATGGGCGACAAGGTCGGCCGCAAGAAGATCCTCGCCCTCACGATGATCATGATGGCGATCGGCACCTTCGCCATCGGCCTCATTCCCTCGCACGGAACGATCGGCATCTGGGCGCCCGCCCTGCTGATCCTCTTCCGCATGCTCCAGGGCTTCTCCACCGGCGGTGAGTACGGCGGCGCGTCCACCTTCATCGCCGAGTACGCCCCCGACAAGCGCCGCGGCTTCTTCGGCAGCTTCCTGGAGTTCGGCACCCTCGCCGGATACGTCGGCGCCGCAGGCCTGGTCACCGCGCTCTACGCACTCCTCGACACCGGCCAGATGGAAAGCTGGGGCTGGCGCATCCCCTTCCTGGTCGCGGGCCCCCTCGGCCTCGTCGGCCTCTACCTCCGCCTCCGCCTCGACGAGACCCCCGCCTTCCAGAAGCTGGAGGGCGGCGCCGCCCACGCGTCCGAGGCCGCCGACAGCGTGGAGACCACCGCCAAGGGCGACCTCGCGAAGATCTTCCGCGACTACTGGCCGACGCTGATCCTCTGCATCTGCCTGGTCGGCGCGTACAACATCGCCGACTACATGCTCCTCTCGTACATGCCGACGTACCTCTCCGACGAACTCGGCTACAGCGAGACCCACGGACTGCTGATCCTGCTCGTGGTGATGGTCGTCCTCATGCTGCTCATCAGCCAGGTCGGCAAGCTCTCCGACCGCTTCGGCCGCAAGCCGCTGCTGATGGCGGGCATGCTCGGCTTCCTGGTGCTCTCGCTGCCGTCGTTCCTGCTGATCCGGCAGGGCAGCATCCCGGCCATCACCATCGGCATGCTCATGCTGGGCCTCTCGCTGCTCTGCATGCTCGGCACCATGTCGGCGGCCCTCCCGGCCCTCTTCCCGACCAACGTCCGGTACGGCTCGCTCTCCGTCGGCTACAACCTCTCCGCGTCGATCTTCGGCGGCACGACCCCCCTGGTCATCACCGCCCTGATCAGCTGGAGCGGTACGAACCTGATGCCCGCGTACTACGCGATGGCCGCCGCCCTGGTCGGCGTGATCTCCGTGGCCTGCATGAAGGAGACCGCCAACAAGCCCCTCGACGGCTCCCCGCCCTCGGTGGAGACCCCGGAGGAAGCGGCGGAGCTCGTCCACGCGCAGTCGCCGGACCCGAAGTTCTGAGACAGATCCTGCGCGGAAGGGCTCGCATCGCTTCGACCGGTCGAAGCGATGCGAGCCCTTCCCCATCTCATCGCATTGCGGACGTGACTGTCCGATTACCGGTTCGTTGCTCCGTACGAGGCCGCGAACGCGCGGCCGGACGGGGAGGAAGAGAGATGCCGGTCCGTTACACCCGCGAGCTGCTCGAAGAGGCGGCGCGCGAGACGACCAACTGCGACGACGCGGTGCGATGGTGCGGCAGCACACCGACGCCGGGGAGCAGGCGCTACCTACGGGCCAGGATGGTCGAGGCCCGAATCGACATCTCCCACTTCGTCGACACCCGGGTGCGCCACACGGAGGAGACCCTGCGCGAGTCGGTCGCCTGCTCCAGAAGCGTGGCGGAGGTCGTTCGCCGGCTTGGCATCAATCCGGTGGGTGGCAACCATGCGCACATCAGCCGCCGGATCACCGCCCTCCGCATCGACACATCACACTTCTCGAACGCGACCCGGCGTCGGCCGAAAGGCGCCGCAAGAAGCACGCTGACTCTGGGATCTCCGTCGGACGGCAGGGTCCCCGGCGCAAGGCTGCGCCGGGAACTGCTCCGGACCGGTATCGCCGAGTCGTGCGCCGTGTGCGGCACCGGCATCGAGTGGAACGGCAAACCGCTACGACTGGAGGTCGACCACAGGAGTGGGGAGTGGTGGGACAACCGTCCGGAGAACTTGCGCCTGATCTGCCCGAACTGCCACGCGGTCACGGACACCTATCGGGGACGCAGGCGGCGGTCGGCGTGAGCGACCGGAACAGGTACCCCCGCGAAACCCTGGCCCGGACAGCAGCCGCCTCCACCAGCCTCGTCGACATGCTCGGTCGATTGGGCGCCCCGCTCGGCAGCAGGCCGCTCCGCTACGTGCGGGGTCGCCTGACGCACTACGGAATCGACACGTCCCACTTCGCCGAGGTCCCTCTGCCGGTACGCGAGAGGCGGACGTACACGAAGGAACTCCTGGAAGAAGCCGCATCGCATTCGCACAGCATCCGGGAAGTGCTGGAATACATGCGGATCCCTCCCAGCGACGGCCCCTACGACTACATCCGGAAGAAGCTCGGGCGACTGGGGATCGACACTTCGCACTTCACCAGCGGCCGTGGACACCGCAGGCCTCTCGCGTCCCGCAGCGAACTGACCTCCGCTGTCGCTGAATCCAAGAGTGTGGCCGAGGTACTGAGACTTCTCGGCCACACGGACAACGGCGCCGTCCGCGCCCGTCTGAAACGGAACCTCGACGAGTACGGCCTTTCGACTGCCCACTTCACCGGGCAGGGGCACACTCGAGGGACCCGCTCCCCCTACCGCAGGAGCACATCCGAAATCCTGGGGCGCAAAGAGCCCGGGTCTGCCCGGACCCGGACCTCGCTGCTGCGTCGCGCGCTTGATGACATCGGAGTCTCACGCACGTGCTCCGCATGTGGCCTCGGTGACACCTGGCAGGGCAAGCGTCTCACCCTGGAGATCGATCACATCAACGGTGACCGCTTGGACGATCGCCGCGAGAATCTGCGCTACCTGTGTCCGTCATGTCATAGCCAGACCGAAACATTCTCGAATCGGCGAAGCCGCACCCAGTAGAGTAGCGAGGCGCGGGCCCGTACCCCAGCTGGCAAGAGGGCGCCGGTTTAGGTCCGGTGTGTCGTGGGTTCAAATCCCACCGGGCCCACCCACAGCGAGTGGCTGTCACCTTGGATTCAAAGGTGACAGCCACTCCGCGTATGTCAGCCCACCAGCTCCCGCACCACCGGTGCCAGCGCGCGGAACGCCTTGCCGCGGTGGCTGATGGCGTTCTTCTCCGCCGGAGTGAGCTCCGCGCAGGTACGCGTCTCGCCCTCGGGCTGGAGGATCGGGTCGTAGCCGAAGCCGTGCGCACCGGCCGGGGCGAAGCGGAGGGTGCCGGGCATGCGGCCCTCGACGACGCGTTCCGTACCGTCCGGGAGGGCGAGGGCGGCGGCGCAGGCGAAGTGGGCTGCGCGGTGCGGGGTGTCGATGTCGCCGAGCTGGGCGAGGAGCAGGTCGAGGTTGGCCTGGTCGTCGCCGTGCCGGCCGGCCCAGCGGGCGGAGAAGATGCCGGGGGCGCCGCCGAGGACGTCGACGCAGAGGCCCGAGTCGTCGGCGATGGCCGGGTGGCCGGTGGCCTTGGCCAGGGCATGGGCCTTCAGGAGTGCGTTCTCGGCGAAGGTGACGCCGGTTTCCTTGACGTCCGGGATCTCGGGGTACGCGTCCGCGCCGACGAGTTCGTGGCTGAGGCCGGCGTCGGCGAGGATGGCGTGGAGTTCGGTGATTTTCCCGGCATTGCGGGTGGCGAGGATCAGGCGGGTCATGGATCGATTGTCACTCCTCGCCGTCGCGGAGGAGTCCCCGGCCCTCGCCGTCGCGGAGGAGTCCCCGGCCCTCGCCGTCGCGGAGGAGTCCCCGGCCCTCGCCCCCGTCTCACCCGCTCAGGGTGAGCAGACCTTGCCGATCTCGCCGGCGGCGTCGGTGACCGGGCCGATGTCGGGGGTGGTGTCGCCCGCCTCGATGGAGGCGCGGACCTGGCCGACTCCGGCCTGGAGGTCGTCGACGGCCTTGCCGAGGTCGGCGTTGTCGGTGGTGTCCTTGAGCTTGCCGAGTTCCTGGTCGATCCGGTCGAGCGACTCGGAGGCCTGGGTCACGTCTCCCGAGGCGTTGGAGACGGCCTGCTGGAGGTTGCCGACGCTGGTGGCGATGGCGTCGGCGGTACGTACGCAGTCGAGGGCCTTGTCGACGGCGCCGCATCCGGCCGCCGCGGTCAGGGTGAGTGCTGCGGCGGCGACGGCGAGTGCGGTGCGGTGGTGGCGGCGCAGAGCCATGGTGCGGTCCCTCCCCGGGGTCGTCGCATGGAACGGTCGTCCGATGGACGGGTCGTCACATGGAACGGTCGTCACATGGACGGGCGCACGGTTCGACCCGTGCGCCCGTGTCTGTGAGGACGCTGTGCGGTGCGTTCTTGGTTGCTTCTTTACCCGGGGAAGGGTGGGCGTTACGCGCCCGGGGTGCCGAGGGTGCGGGCGAGCGCCTCGTTCTGGAAGGCGGCGAGGTCGGCGCAGCCGGCGGTGGCGAGGTCGAGGAGGGCGTTGAGTTCGTTGCGGTCGAAGGGCTCGGCCTCGGCGGTGCCCTGGACCTCGACGAAGCGGCCGTCGCCGGTGCAGACGACGTTCATGTCGGTCTCGGCGCGGACGTCCTCCTCGTAGCGGAGGTCGAGGAGGGGGGTGCCGTCGACGATGCCGACGCTGATGGCGGAGACCGTGCCGGTGAGGGGCTTGCGGCCGGCCTTGACGATCTTCTTGCCCTGGGCCCACGTGATGGCGTCGGCGAGGGCGACGTAGGCGCCGGTGATGGCGGCGGTGCGGGTGCCTCCGTCGGCCTGGAGGACGTCGCAGTCGAGGACGATGGTGTTCTCGCCGAGGGCCTTGTAGTCGATGACGGCGCGCAGCGAGCGGCCGATCAGCCGGCTGATCTCGTGGGTGCGTCCGCCGATCTTGCCGCGGACGGATTCGCGGTCGCCGCGGGTGTTGGTGGCGCGGGGGAGCATGGAGTACTCGGCGGTGACCCAGCCTTCGCCGCTGCCCTTGCGCCAGCGCGGTACGCCTTCGGTGACGGAGGCGGTGCAGAGGACTTTGGTGTCGCCGAAGGAGACGAGTACGGAGCCTTCGGCGTGCTTGCTCCATCCCCGTTCGATGGTGACGGGGCGGAGCTGGTCGGGGGTGCGGCCGTCGATGCGAGACATGGCGTCGACTTTATCCGTTGGCGGGGGCGGGTCCGTTCGGGTGCGGTGGGGCGCCGTTCGGGTGTCGCCGCGGCGTGGCGTGCGGGGGCCCGGGTGTCCGTGCGGGACGGGACGCGCGGGCGGGTGGGGGGCGTCTCGGTACGGGACGGGGTGCCGGCGGGTGCCGGGTGCGGACCGGTCGGGGGCCGGCACCCGGCGGGGGTGGTGCGGGTGGTGGTGACAGGGGGCTGGTGTCAGCCGGTCACGCCGTCACGCAGCCGGTCATGCCGTCACATCATGTCTTCGATGTCGGCCGCGATGGGGTCGGCGTCGGTGCCGATGACGACCTGGATCGCGGTGCCCATCTTGACGACGCCGTGGGCTCCGGCGGCCTTGAGGGCGGCTTCGTCGACCTTGCTGGGGTCGTGGACTTCGGTGCGGAGGCGGGTGATGCAGCCTTCGACCTCGTCGATGTTCTCGATACCGCCGAGCCCGGCGACGATCTTCTCAGCCTTGCTGGCCATGTCCTTCTCCCTGTCGCAGCGTGCGGACCCACCATGGGTCCGCTTTGTCACGCTAACGCACGGTTGGCCCAACTTCACGGGCGCCCGGTCGGGCCATCGCCAAGGATGACGCTCACCGGTGCTCCGCCCTCGGGACGGGCTCCGTACCGTCCGCGCACCTGGCCCGAGCCGGCTGCGACGACCGCCGAACGTGACCGTGTTCCGGGAGGATGCCGATGAGTACGACCGCGGCTGCGGGTCCGCAGCCAAAGTGGTGGAACGGCCCGGTTTCGGGTCTGCAGAAGATCGGCCGGAGCCTTCAGCTCCCGGTGGCCGTGCTTCCCGCGGCGGGTCTGCTGGTCAGCCTCGGCAACCTGTTCGACTCGTATCTGAACGGCCGGTTCTGGGACAAGACGTCCAAGGTCCTGCTCAACGGTGGTTCGGCGATCCTGGACGGCACGGTGGGCCTGCCGCTGCTGTTCTGCATCGGTGTGGCGATCGGTTTCGCGAAGAAGGCGGACGGCTCGACCGCCCTGGCGGCGGTGGTCGGCTTCCTGGTCTACCGGGGCGTGCTGTCGGCCTTCCCGGTGGACGGCTCGGTGACCGACAAGGCGCCGGACGGCGTCCCGCAGAACCCGGGTGTGCTCGGCGGCATCCTCATCGGGCTGCTGACCGCGGTGGTCTGGCAGCGGTACCACCGTACGAAGCTGGTGGACTGGCTCGGGTTCTTCAACGGGCGCCGGCTGGTGCCGATCCTGATGGCGTTCCTCTGCGTGATTCTCGGTGTGGTCTTCGGCCTGCTCTGGCAGCCGGTGGGTGACGCGCTGACCTGGTTCGCCAAGCAGCTGATCGACCTCGGCGCGTGGGGTGCGGCCATCTTCGGCTTCGCCAACCGCCTGCTGATCCCGATCGGCATGCACCAGTTCCTGAACACCTTCTTCTGGTTCCAGGCGGGCGACTTCACGGGCGCCGACGGCAAGACGGTGCAGGGCGACATCTCGCGGTTCTTCGCGGAGGACCCGACGGCGGGGCAGTTCACCTCGGGCTTCTTCCCGATCATGATGTTCGGCCTGCCGGCGGCGGCGTTGGCCATCGCGCACACCGCGCGGCCGGAGCGCCGCAAGGAGGTGGGGGGCCTGATGCTGTCGGTGGCCCTGACCTCGTTCGTGACGGGCGTGACGGAGCCGCTGGAGTTCTCGTTCATGTTCGTCGCGCCGCTGCTGTACGGCGTGCACGCGATCCTGACGGGCGTCTCGATGGGTGTCACCTGGGCACTCGGGGTCCACGCGGGCTTCAGTTTCTCGGCCGGTCTGATCGACCTGGTCGTCAACTGGCATCTGGACACGAAGCCGTGGCTGCTGATCCCGATCGGGCTCTGTTTCGCGGTGATCTACTACGTGGTCTTCCGGTTCGCGATCGTCAAGTTCAACATCCAGACCCCTGGGCGGGAGCCCGAGGAGGTGGAGAAGGAGATCGAGCGGGACATCACGAAGTAGCGCCGCCCGCACCCGAGGCCCCCGGACCGCCCTGCGCGGTCCGGGGGCCTCACCCGTTGCCGCACCCCACTCCACCTGCCCGGCGCGGGCATTTCACCCCATTTGCCCCCATGCGGCTTAGGCTCCTTCCATGACTTCTCCGACGCCCCGCATCCTCGATCTCGACCGTGACCGGCTCGCCGCCCTGCGGGGTCGGAGGCTGACCGCCTCGGTGGCCGCCGCCGAGGGGCGGACGATGGTGGCCGAGGTGTTCGCGGACCGGGCGGTGCTCTCCGCCCACCCCGGCGACAACGGCGTCCACAACGCCGAGTTGATGGCGGCCTTCGGCGCGGACATCGTGGTGCTGAACCTGATCGAACGCGCCTGGGACGGGGAGCGGCTGGTGCTCCCGGCGCTCGGCGCGTTCACGTCGATCGCGGAGCTGGCGGCGTACATCGGGCGGCCGGTCGGGATCAATCTGGAGCCGGGGGACGTGCCGGAGATCCGGCGCGCGAAGCCGGAGTTCGCGAAGCGGCTGGTCGGGATGGGGGCGGCGATGCTCTGCCTGACGGCGAACCCGGGGACCGGTGGTTCGTACGAGGGGCTGGCGCGGGTGACCGAGGAGCTGCGGAAGGGGCTCGGTGACGAGGTGGCGCTCTGGAGCGGCAAGATGCACCACGCGGGCCATCCGGAGCGGCTGACGGCCGCGCGGCTGACGGCGCTGGTGGAGGCGGGTGCGGACGGGGTGGTGCTGCCGCTGCCGGGGACGATGCCGGGAGTGACGAGGGAGCTGGCGGCCGAGGCGGTGGCGGCGGTGCAGGACGCGGGGGCGGTGGTGATGGGGGCGATCGGTACGAGCCAGGAGGGCGCGCACACGGACGTGGTGCCCCAGCTGGCCCTGAACGCCAAGGAGATCGGGATCGACGCCCATCACATCGGGGACGCGTTCCTGCCGGGGATGGGCGATCCGGAGCTGCTGTACGCGTACTCCGTGGCGGTCCGCGGGCGGCGGCACACCTGGAACCGGATGGCCCTGAGCGGCCGTGGCAGCCGGAGATCCTGAGCCCCTGCCCGTGCCGATACCGGGGGCCGGACGAGGGCCGGGCGCCGGCTCAGATCTCGTAGACGGCGCCCGGCACGGCGAGTTCGACGGGGCCCGCGTAGACCTCGCGGGCGTCCTCGATGTTGCGTTCGGCGTCGGTCCACGGCGGGATGTGGGTGAGCACCAGCCGTCCGGCGCGGGCGCGGGAGGCGCACTCCCCGGCCTCGCGCCCGTTGAGATGGAGGTCCGGGATGTCCTCCTTGCCGTGGATGAACGATGCTTCACAGAGGAACAGGTCGGCGTCCTCGGCGAGTTCGTCCAGGGCCTCGCAGGCTCCGGTGTCGCCGGAGTAGGTGAGGGAGCGGCCGCCGTGCTCGATCCGGATGCCGAAGGTGTCGACGGGGTGGCAGAGCTTCTCCGTGCGGACGGTGAAGGGGCCGATCTCGAACCAGCCGGGCTTGAGCGTGCGGAAGTCGAAGACCTCGCCCATGGCGCGCTCGTGCGGGGTGTCGGCGTGGGCGGTGGTCAGCCGGCGCTCGGTGCCCTCGGGGCCGTACACGGGGAGGGGGGCGGGGCGGGTGCCGTTGTTCGGGTAGTAGCGCACCACGAAGTACGCGCACATGTCGATGCAGTGGTCGGCGTGCAGGTGGCTGAGGAAGACGGCGTCGAGGTCGTATAGGCCGACGTGGCGCTGCAGCTCGCCGAGGGCGCCGTTGCCCATGTCGAGGAGCAGCCGGAAGCCGTCGGCCTCTACGAGGTAGCTCGAACAGGCGGATCCCGCGGACGGGAAGGAGCCGGAGCAGCCGACGACGGTGAGCTTCATGGAGCGTGGACCTCCGGGACGTGGCCACGGTGCGGCGGGTGGGTTCGGGGGGTGCGGGTCTGTCGAGCGTAAGGCGGGAATCTCCTGGTCGCTCCTCTGCGGCCTGCCGTTGTGGGGGAACTCACCTGTGCTGTCACCGGTTCGATGGAAGCCGGGGGACTTCGGGCGTGCGCCCGTTCGTACGGGGGTGGTTCCGGTGCACGGCGGTGGCGGGGCGGGCGCCGGTACGGTCGGGGGATGGAAACGTACTGGTGGGTGATTCTGGCCGTGCTGGTCGTGCTGGCGCTGCTGGCGTCGGTGGTGGACGGCCGGGGCCGGAGTGGTGCGCGGCGCCGGGGTGGCGAACGGGGTACGGGGCGCCGTACGGGTGCGCGTCCGGGTGGCCGCACCAGGCCGCCGGGCCGTCCGTCGGGCCCGGGGCGGCGCGGTGGGACGGGCCGGGTCCCGGAGCCGGGTGAGATCTGGTGGGCCGAGGTGCCGTACGAGGACGGGCCGGGGTCGAAGGACCGGCCGTGCCTGGTGCTGTCGGTACGGGGCGGCCGGGCGGTCGTCGCGAAGATCACCAGCAAGCACCACGAGGAGCGGCCGGGGGTGATCGCGCTGCCGGACGGGACGGTGGGGGACGCGCGCGGGCGGCGGAGCTTCCTGGAGACGGACGAGCTGCGGGAGGTCGCGGTGGACGGCTTCCGGCGCCGGGTGGGCCGGGTGGACGCGGAGCTGTGGGGGCGGGTGCGGGGGCTGGGGTGAGTTCCGGGGCGTACGCGGGTTCCGCGAGGGGCCCGGATGCGCCGGTACGCGGGCTGCGCCGGTACGCGGGTTGCGCGAGGGCCCGGGTACGCGGAACGCCGACGCCCCGGGGTGCGGGCGTCGGCGTCGCGGGGACACGGTGCCGGGGCGGTCAGGCCCAGAGCTGGCCGTGCAGGGTCTCGATGGCGGCTTCCGTGGTCGGGGCCGTGTAGACGCCGGTCGAGAGGTACTTCCAGCCTCCGTCCGCGACGACGAAGACGATGTCCGCGCTCTCCCCCGCCTTGACGGCCTTCTGGCCGACGCCGATGGCCGCGTGGAGGGCGGCACCGGTGGAGACACCGGCGAAGATGCCTTCCTGCTGGAGGAGTTCGCGGGTGCGGGTGACGGCGTCGGCGGAGCCGACCGAGAAGCGGGTGGTCAGCACCGAGGCGTCGTACAGCTCGGGCACGAAGCCCTCGTCGAGGTTGCGGAGCCCGTAGACGATGTCGTCGTAGCGGGGCTCGGCGGCGACGATCCTGACGTCGGGCTTCTGCTCGCGGAGGTACCGGCCGACGCCCATGAGGGTGCCGGTGGTGCCGAGGCCCGCGACGAAGTGGGTGACGGACGGGAGGTCGGCGAGGATCTCGGGTCCGGTGGTGGCGTAGTGGGCGCCCGCGTTGTCCGGGTTGCCGTACTGGTAGAGCATCACCCAGTCGGGGTGTTCGGCGGAGAGCTCCTTGGCGACCCGGACAGCCGTGTTGGAGCCGCCGGCCGCCGGTGAGGAGACGATCTCGGCGCCCCACATGGCGAGCAGGTCGCGCCGTTCCTGGGAGGTGTTCTCCGGCATGACGCAGACGATGCGGTAGCCCTTGAGCTTGGCCGCCATGGCGAGCGAGATGCCGGTGTTGCCGCTGGTCGGCTCCAGGATGGTGCAACCGGGCTTCAGGCGCCCGTCCTTCTCCGCCTGCTCGACCATGTGGAGCGCGGGGCGGTCCTTGATCGAGCCGGTGGGGTTGCGGTCCTCCAGCTTGGCCCAGATCCGGACGTCGTCGGAGGGCGAGAGCCTCGGCAGACGGACCAGGGGCGTGTTGCCCACGGCCGCCAGCGGGGAGTCGTACCGCATCAGCGCATGCCGCCGGCGACGGCCGGGAGAATGGTGACGCTGTCGCCGTCGCTGAGCTTGGTCGCGATGCCGTCGAGGAAGCGGACGTCCTCGTCGTTGAGGTAGACGTTCACGAACCGGCGGAGCTGCTCGCCGTCGACGATGCGCTCACGGATGCCGTTGTGCCGGGTCTCCAGGTCGTTGAAGAGCTCGGCGAGGGTCTCGCCACTGCCTTCGACCGCCTTGGCGCCGTCGGTGTAGGTGCGAAGGATGGTCGGGATGCGGACCTCGATGGCCATGGCGTGGGCTCCTGTCGGAAGCGGGGTGGCGTGGCGCGCGTTTCAGCACCCGCGCGGGTGGTGGTACGTGGGGTGGGGCACCCGGGCCGTGACTCAGGCCGTGGGCCCGGTGGGCAGGCGGCGACCGGGACAGATCGCACTGGAAAGCCTGCACAGGTCGACGTGCAGCCGCGCGACGAGCAGTGCGCCCGGCGTCATTTCGCTCACGTCATGGGGAACCATGCGGTCATCGTATCGATTCCCGTTCGGGAAACCCGAGTGTGATCTCACATGACGGAACAAGACCGTTCAGTATGCGGACTTCTGGCTCTGGGGCGCCCTCGTCGGCGGCGCCGGACGCGCACGGGCGGCGGGGCCCGGTGGGGCCCGCCGCCCGTGG
The DNA here is from genome assembly GCF_053596135.1 of Streptomyces sp. NPDC001770. Lineage (NCBI taxonomy): Bacteria > Bacillati > Actinomycetota > Actinomycetes > Kitasatosporales > Streptomycetaceae > Streptomyces > Streptomyces sp. NPDC001770. The sequence goes on from NZ_JBSFFN010000015.1 coordinate 95,556, forward strand.
CTTCCGGTGTGCCGCCTGCCGTGCGCGGGTCCGGGTGCGCCCGCTCAGTACGCCGCGACGATCTCCACGTCCTCCTCCGTGATCACACCGTCCACGATGCGGTACGAGCGGAACTGGAACGGGCCCGCCTCGTCGGTGTCGGCGGTGGAGACGAGGACGTAGTGGGCCTCCGGCTCGTTGGCGTACGTCACGTCGGTGCGCGAGGGGTAGGCCTCGGTCGCGGTGTGCGAGTGGTAGACGACGACCGGCTCCTCGTCGCGGTCGTCCATCTCGCGGTAGAGCTTGAGGAGGTCGCCCGAGTCGAACTCGTAGAACGTGGGCGAGCGGGCGGCGTTGAGCATCGGGATGAAGCGCTCGGCGCGGCCCGTGCCGGCCGGTCCCGCGACCACGCCGCACGCCTCGTCGGGGTGGTCGGCGCGGGCGTGCGCGACGATCTGGTCGTACAGGGCCTGGGTGAGGGTCAGCATGGCGCCCAGGATAAGCAGGCGGGTCCCGGCCCACCGAGGTGCGGTGGGCCGGGGCCCGGCCGGGCGGCCGCCGGGGCCGTTGGGGCGGCCGGGCGGCTCGTGGGAGAGATGGTCCTGGGGTGCGGCGGCGGTACGCACCGCGCACGGTGGGGTGTTGGGGCCGGGCGCCCGGGGGCGGCTTCGCGCGGGCCGCGGGGTCAGCGTTTGGCGAAGGCCGCGTTCTGCGGGTCGCGCGACCTGAGCGCCAGATAGGAGACGCCGAGGAGGAGTGCCCAGAACGGGGCGCAGTACAGCGAGATCCGGGTGTCCTTGTCGACGGCCATCATCACGACGACCACGCCGATGAAGGCGAGGGCGAAGCCGCTGGTGTACGGGGAGCCGGGGGCCCGGAACGCGGAGTGCGGGAGTTCGCCGCGGTCGGCGCGGGCGCGGTAGCGGAGCTGGCAGACGAGGATCATGATCCAGGCCCACATGCCGGAGATGGTGGCGAAGGAGACGACGTAGGTGAACGCCTGCCCGGGCCACTGGTAGTTGACCCAGACGCCGGCCAGCATGAGCGCGGCCGAGAAGGTGGTGCCGACGAGCGGGGTGCCGCTGCGGGTGAGCCGGGTGAAGGCGCGCGGGCCCTGGCCGTTGAGGGCGAGGTCGCGGAGCATCCGCCCGGTGGAGTACATCCCGGAGTTGCAGGACGACAGGGCGGCGGTGAGGACGACGAAGTTGACGATCCCGGCACCGACGCCCAGGCCCATCTTCTGGAAGGCGGCGACGAACGGGGAGACGCCGGGCTCGAATTCGGCCCACGGCACCACCGACAGGATCATGATCAGCGCGCCGACGTAGAAGACGGCGATGCGCCAGGGCACCGTGTTGATCGCCTTGGGCAGCACGGTCTTCGGGTCCTTGGACTCCCCCGCGGTGACGCCGACCAACTCGACGGCGAGGAAGGCGAACATGACGATCTGCAGGGTCATCAGGGTGCCGCTGATGCCGTGCGGGAAGAACCCGCCGTCGGACCAGAGATGGGTGACGGAGGCGGTTTCCCCGGCGTCGGAGAAACCGAGGGTGAGAATTCCGGCGCAGATGAGGATCATGCCGAGGATGGCGGTCACCTTGACCATCGAGAACCAGAATTCGAGCTCGCCGAACACCTTCACGGAGATGAGGTTGACCCCGTACAGCACGAGGGTGAAGAACAGCGCGGAGACCCACTGCGGGATGTTGAACCAGTAGGTCATGTACTGGGCGCCCGCGGTCACTTCGGTGATTCCGGTGACGACCCAGAAGAGCCAGTAGGTCCAGCCGGTGACGAATCCGGCGAAGGGGCCGACGAATTCGCGCGCGTACTCCGAGAAGGAGCCGGACACCGGCCGGTACATGAGGAGTTCGCCGAGGGCGCGCATGATGAAGAAGATGACCAGGCCCGCGACGGCGTAGGCGAGGATCAGGCTGGGCCCGGCCTTGGCGATGGCCTTGCCCGCTCCGAGGAAGAGCCCGGTGCCGATGGCTCCGCCGATCGCGATCATCTGGATCTGGCGGGCGCCCAGGCCGCGCTGGTATCCCTCGCCGTCTCCGTGGGCGCCGGCGGCTTCCCGCTCCGGCTGCCCGCTGTCGACCTCTGCGGATGTCATGGTGCTGCGCCTTTCTCCACGACGGGCCGCGGCCTTGTGGGGCCGTGGACCGTGTCCTGTTCCCCCCGGAATTGAGATGGAGTGCCGCCGGCGGTCGGCCGGCGGACAGCGCCCCCGGGAAACAGGGATGGCGCCCCCGGTGGTCGTGAAGATCTATCACGGCCATCTCGGGGCACCCTCGGACATTCTGTGGCGCAGACCACAGGAAAAAGCGGACAAGGGTTTTGGGCCACTGCAAAAGCGGCCGTCCGGGTGACAGGATCGTTACCCGGATTTGAGGCTTTTCTGAGCCACTGGTCGCACGACGCGTGAGCCACCGGCCGCACGACGCGCGACCCATCGGCCGCACGGTGCGTGGCACACCGCCGCACGGTGGGCGGCACACCGCCGCACGGTGGGCGGCACACCGCCGCACGGTGGGCGGCACACCGCCGCACGGTGGGCGAGCGCCGCCGCTCGACGCGCGGCGCACCGGTCGCGGTCAGGGCACCGTCAGGACATCAGGGTTTCGACGAGCGTCTCCTGAAGGGCGCCGAGCCAGAGGTAGGCGAGGACCATCGGCTTGCGCGGGTCGCTGTCGGGGAGCCGGTAGAGGGAGCCTTCCTGGCCCTGGTCGTCGTCGCCGACCTCGAGCCGGGTGCCGATGGTGAGGCGCAGGTCGTTGAGGGCGCCGAGCCACTGGCGGGACTCGTCGGCGGTGAGGCGGAGTTCGCCGCTGCCGTCCTCGTCGGTGGTGACGGAGTCGAGGGAGCGCACGACGGCGAGGGCGTCCTCGCGCTTGCGGGCGCGCAGGTCGATCTCGGTGAAGCGGCGGAACTCGGAGGAGGCTTCGCGCAGTTCCTTGTCGTCGTTGCCGTACGCGTCGGGGAAGAGGCGGGCGAGGGCGGGGTCGGCGGGCGGTTCGCTGGGGCCTTCGGCGAAGAGGGCGGCGAGCGGGTCCGAGCCCTCGGCGGCCTGGTCCCCGGGGCCGACGAGTTCGAGCAGCTGGACGGCGAGGGAGCGCAGGATGGAGATCTCCACCTCGTCGAGCGCGACGGCCGCGCCGCCGTCGGGGGTGGCCTCGAAGTGGCCGGCCATGGGTTCTCCGTTACTGGGGCGGGGGCGTGGGGCGGGCGGCGTACGGGGTCAGTTGCGGTCCTGGGTGAGGGTGGCCCAGAGTCCGTAGCCGTGCATGGCCTGGACGTCGCGCTCCATCTCCTCGCGGCTTCCGCTGGAGACGACGGCGCGGCCCTTCTGGTGCACGTCGAGCATGAGTTTGTGGGCCTTGTCCTTGGAGTAGCCGAAGTACGCCTGGAAGACGTACGTCACGTAGCTCATGAGGTTGACCGGGTCGTTGTGCACCAGCGTCACCCAGGGGACGTCGGGCTCGGGGACGGCGAAGGTCTCCTCGGCCGACTCTGGACGTTCGATCTCTACGGGGGAAGCGACGCTCACCCCTCCCATGCTGCCACTCGACGGGTCACCGCGCACAAACGGACCCCACATCTCGTCACTCTGACGAGATGTGGAGTAGCATCCCGGTCATGAACTCAGCGGACCTGGGGCGGCGGGTCGGAGTGCCGTCGACCGCACTCTTCACCGACCAGTACGAACTCACGATGGTGCAGGCGGCCCTCAAGGCCGGCACGGCCGACCGGCGCTCCGTCTTCGAGGCGTTCACCCGGCGGCTGCCCGAGGGGCGGCGGTACGGCGTCCTGGCGGGGACCGGGCGGGTGCTGGACGCCGTGGAGAACTTCCACTTCGACGACGAGATGATCGCGTTCCTGCGCCAGCAGGAGGTCGTGGACGAGCCGACCCTCGAATGGCTGGCGGGCTTCCGCTTCAGCGGTGACATCTGGGGCTATCCGGAGGGCGAGGTCTACTTCCCCGGCTCGCCGGTGCTCCGGGTGGAGGGCTCCTTCGCGGAGTGCGTGCTGCTGGAGACGGTCGTGCTGTCGATCCTGAACCACGACTCGGCCATCGCCGCCGCCGCGTCCCGGATGTCGGCCGCCGCCGGCGGCCGGGGCCTGATCGAGATGGGGGCGCGCCGTACGCACGAGCTGGCGGCGGTCGCCTCCGCCCGCGCCGCGTACGTGGGCGGCTTCCACACCACGTCCGACCTGGCGGCGGGCTTCCGCTACGGCATCCCGACCGTGGGCACCAGTGCGCACGCCTTCACCCTGCTGCACGACTCCGAGCGGGACGCCTTCCAGGCACAGGTGGAGTCGCTGGGCCGGGACACCACGCTGCTGGTGGACACCTTCGACGTGGCCGAGGCGGTCCGTACGGCCGTGGAGGTCGCCGGACCCGAGCTGGGCGCCGTGCGGATCGACTCCGGGGACCTGCTGCTGGTCGCGCACCGGGTGCGGCAGCAGCTGGACGAGCTGGGCGCGACGGAGACGAGGATCGTGGTCACCTCGGACCTGGACGAGTACGCCATCGCCTCGCTGGCCGCCGCCCCGGTGGACGCGTACGGGGTGGGGACGCAGCTGGTCACCGGCAGCGGCAGTCCGACCTGCTCGATGGTCTACAAGCTGGTGGCGCGTGCCGCGTCCGCCGATCCGGCCGCTCCGCTGACGCCGGTGGCGAAGAAGTCGCTGGGCGCGAAGTCGTCGATGGGCGGGCGCAAGTGGGCGGCCCGCCGCCTCGACGCGCAGGGTGTCGCCGAGGCCGAGGTCGTCGGCACCGGTCCGGTACCGGCGGAGCTGGCCGGCCGGCAGCTGCTGGTGGAGCTGGTGCGGGGCGGCGAGGTGGTGGCCCGGGAGTCGCTGGAGGCGGCCCGCGAGCGGCACATCGCGGCACGCGCGGCGCTCCCGATGTCGGCGCTGCAGCTGTCCCGGGGCGAGCCGGTGCTGCCGACCGAGTACGTCTGAGCCCCTCTCCGGCAGGCGATCGGTCCGTACCGGAGGGTACGTACGCCTCCCGCGTCCGCCCGGGATTCCCTAGGCTCGGTACCACCCCCCGCCCCGCCATCCGCTCCCCCACCGAAGGACACCCGCCATGCACCGCGCGTTGATCGTCGTGGACGTTCAGAACGATTTCTGTGAGGGCGGCAGCCTCGCCGTCGCCGGTGGTGCCGACGTGGCCGCCGCGATCACCGACCTGATCGGTGAGGCTCAGGCCGGCTACCGCCACGTGGTGGCCACCCGTGACCACCACGTCGACCCGGGCGACCACTTCTCGGCCACGCCGGACTTCGAGCACTCGTGGCCGGTGCACTGCGTGGCGGGTACGGAGGGTGTGGGGTTCCACCCGAACTTCGCGCCCGCCGTGGCCTCCGGGGCGATCGACGCGGTGTTCGACAAGGGAGCGTACGCGGCGGCGTACAGCGGTTTCGAGGGGCTCGACGAGAACGCGGTGGGGCTGGCGCAGTGGCTCCGCGACCACCAGGTCACCGAGGTGGACGTGGTGGGCATCGCCACCGACCACTGCGTGCGGGCGACCGCGCTGGACGCCGCGCGCGAGGGCTTCGCCACGCAGGTGCTGCTCGACCTGACGGCGGGTGTCGCGGCGCCCACCACCGCGCGGGCCCTGGACGAGCTCCGCGCGGCGGGTGTGGTGCTGTCGGGCGAGCCGATCGTCGCCTGACGGGCCTGACGGGCCTGACGGGCCTGACGGGCCTGACGGGCCTGACGGGAGGCTACGCGGCGGGTCTGGCCGGGCCCGGGTGTCCGGCCGGGCCCATCAGGGCGCGGATGGGGTGCCAGAGCTCCTGGGCGGCCTGTGGGGCCTCCCGCCAGAGCAGGCCGTCCGGGTGGTGCAGCACGGCGGTGATCTCGTCCGGGGTGGGCGGCTGGCTGTTGCCCCGGAGGTAGACCGCGCGCAGTCCGAGGTTGCGCAGCCGGGTGAGGGCGCGGGCCCGGTTGGCCGCGTGGACGAGTATCCGTACGGGGGCGCCGGGACGGGCCCCGTGGGGCGGACGGGCCAGGGTGAGTGCCACCACCACCGAGCCGTCCGGCAATCTGCTGAATCCTCCGCCTGCCATGGTTCGCGCTCCCCCGTGAGACGTCGTGTCAATAAGGATCGGAATAAGAGGCACCTAAACACGATCGGCCGTCGCCCGCTAGAGGGCGACGGCCGATCATGCTCTGACCTGCGGTGATGCGAATTACTTGGTCGAGGGGCCGACCTTCACGGTGATCGTCGAGCCGTTGAGCGGCTCGTTGACGATGGTGAGGCGCGTGTTGGTGTCAGAAACCTTGACGCTTCCGGTCGGGTTCTCCGCGTACCAGTAGGTGCCCTTGTGGTCGTCGAAGACCGGGACGCCGAGGGTCGGCTTGATCTTCAGTGCCACGTCCGCGTTGTGGAGCGTGAAGCCCTGGTTCGGGTACCAGCTGAACGGGGCGTCGAACGGCTGGATCTTGTTGCGCAGGATCGTTCCGTCGGTCCACTTCAGCGGCTTGGCGTGCGAGTCGACCGGCAGGATGAGGCCCTGGCCCGGGTGGGCGGAGGTGTTGTTGTCCGCCTGCGAGGTGTCCCACAGCCAGACCATCAGGCCGTTCTGGTACGAGTAGTGCTCGACCCAGTCCGGACGGGTGGTGGTGAAGCCGAAGTTGTACGGGCCGACCTTGAGGGTCTCGTCGTACGAGGTGTACTGACGGTTCTCGGCGATGTAGTACTGCGGGTAGTCGTTGGTGAACGACGCGCCGATCCGCGAGAAGCCCTTCGACGTCCAGCCGTTGTCGTCGCCCTCGGCGTCGTCCGAGAAGATGACGGCACCGTCGGCGCTGATGGTGAGCGCGTCGGCGGTGAAGCCCTTTCCGGCCACTCCGCCGTCGGAGGCGTAGCGGAAGCGGAGGTCGATCTTCTTGCCCGCGTAGGCGTCGAGCGGGTACGAGAGCTTCTTGTACACGCCGGACGCGTCGGTCAGGGCCGGCTTGTCGCTGGCGTCGCGCGGCAGCTCCTTGCCGTCGGCCGTGCCGTCGATCGCGGTCCAGTTGGCGCCGCCGTCGGTGGACACCTCGGTGTAGAGGTAGTCGTACTCGGCCTCGATGTCGTACCAGCCCGAGAGGTCGAGCGAGGCGGACGTCTTGCCGGTCAGGTCGACCGAACGGGTCAGCGTGTTCGACAGGTTGTCGCCGCTGCCGCTCCACCACTGCTTGCTGCCCTGGGCGGGCGTGACGACGGAGGTCGTGACCTCCTTGTCGGGGAGGTTGACGACCAGGGCCTGCTTGTTGGCCGTGTTGTACTCCGAAACGCCCAGCTTGTGCGTGGAGTTGGTCGCCGCCTTCGCCGTGGCGTAGTCCAGCCAGCCGAGCTGCAGCTTGTCCCAGGCGGTCATGTCGCCGGGGGTGTCGCCGATCTCGCCCTGGCCGCGTCCGAGCCAGGAGCCGGCCGACATCAGGGACCAGAAGCCGACCGAGTTCTCGCCGCCGCCCGAGGTGTCGTAGAGGTCCGGCAGGCCGAGGTCGTGGGCGTACTCGTGGGCGAAGACGCCCAGTCCGCCGTTCTCGGGCTGGACGGTGTAGTCGCCGACCCAGATGCCGGTGTCGCCGATCTGCGCGCCACCCGCCTTGTTGCCGGTGGGGCCGGTCGCCCCGGCGTTGGTGCCGTACGCGTACCAGCGGTGCGCCCAGATGGCGTTCTCGCCCTGGACACCGCCGCCCGCCGACTCGTCCTCGCCCGCGTGGACCATCTGGAAGTGGTCGATGTAGCCGTCGGGCTCGTTGAAGTTGCCGTCGGCGTCGTAGTCGTAGCGGTCCCACTGGTCGTACTGGGCCAGGTCGGCCTTGATCTGCTCCGTGGTGGAGCCCTTGGCCTTCTGGTCCGCGGCCCAGGCGTTGACACCGTCGCGGACGGCGTCCCACACGCTGGCGCAGCTGCTGGCGCCGCAGTAGTTGGAGCCGTAACGGGCCTCGTTGTACGGGATCTTGACCCAGTCGGAGACCTCGCCGTTGACCGAGTAGCGGCCGGAGGAGGTCTTCTCGTAGTACTTGGTCAGCGAGTTGGAGGTCGCGCTGGTGCCGAAGTACAGCTCCTGGAAGTGCGCCTGGTTGTAATCGGCCTGCCAGGCGGTGCTGTTGTCCTTCTTCGGGTCGGGCTTGGCGATCTGGTTGTGCGACGGACCGGGCGTGCCGCCGTACTTGACGACCGGCGCCTCGGGACCGGAGCCGTCCGGGTCGAACATGGTCGTGTTGTCCACCTGGTCGCCGAACTCGACCAGGATGGTGAAGATCTTGTCGGTCTTCTCGCGGCCGAGCTCGACGTACTTCTTGTCGTCGAGCTTGACGACCTTGGAGCCGGCGCGGTCGGTCACCTTCTTGTCGCCCGAGATGACCTGTTCCAGCGCAGCCTGGCGTTCGCTGTTCTGCTTCTCGCTGAACGGGCCTTCGAGGTTGTGCTCTTCGGCCTTCTCCGGAGCCGGGTCGTGGCTCTTCACGACGGGCGCGCCCGTCGGTGCCGACTGCGCCGCCTGCGCGACGAAGAACGTCGACGCGGTGGCCGCGCTCGCGGCCATGGCCACGACGACTGCGGCGGCGCGGAGGCCGCTTCTCTTACTGGTCACCTGATGTCCTCCCCGGGCGTTCGCGGACGCGGCCAGGGGGTGACTGGGGGCCGCGCGCACGTGGACGCGTCACAAGTGACGACATTCGATCGGAGTTGCTGGAGAAAAGACAGATCTTGACTTGTACCGGCCAAGTGCACTATGCAGGAGCCGCCTTCCGGTATCCGGACAATCACAGTTCGGCCAACCGGCGCGTCCTGAAGCCGCATCGGCACATGTCGTGAGCCAATGCGCCCCCCGTGCACCGGCGTCGGTGTGAGGCAAGGCTTATCCGCCTCCCTCACGGGCATCCACCGTCCAGGCCCTCCGGGGCCGTCCCGCCGCGTGGGCGGGCCCCTCATCCGACGACTTCCAGGACGGATACCGCCATGCCGCGTCCGACTGCCGCACAACTCGTCTACGGGTGCGCCACCGTCGTCCTCGTCGCCTTCGCCCTGCTGCTGCTCACCGGCGCCTCGTCGGCCGCCGAGGTGGGCGTCGTCTGCCTCGCGGCACTGGCGCTGGGCGTGCTGGTGGCGGTGGCCGTCCCCGCGCCCCGCTGGGGTCGCGCACCACTCCCGGCCGGCGCGACCCGCCCGTACCGGGCACCCGCCCGCGTCTCCCGGGAGAGCGGCACCGCCGCCGAGGAGCGCGTCGGCGGACACGCGCGGCGCTGACCTCCCGCGCACCCGCCGCCCGCATGCGGGCACCCGCGCACGCCCGGCGCACCGCTCAGCGGACACTGACCACGACCGTCTTGGCCGCCTTGTCCTGCAGGCCCTGCCGGTACGGCTTGTCGGTGAACATCAGCACGATGTTGATGAGCCACCACAGGCACGGGCAGCACAGGAGCGCCGGGAGCCAGAGCACGACCGCCCGCATCAGCGAGGCGTTGGTGGAGGGCACGCTGCCGTCGCTCAGCATCGCGACGCGCAGCTTCAGCAGCCTCTTGCCCGGGGTGCGGCCGTCCTTGTGCGTGAAGTAGGTGTCGTACCCGACATAGCAGACCAGCGCGATCAGTGACCAGATCAACTGGTGCCCGCTGTACGTGTTGGTGACGGCGTTGCCCACGTCGCTGTCGCCGTTGTCGGAGGTGACGTCGACCGCGCCGCCGAAGGGCAGCGAGATCAGATAGAGCGGGATCGAGATGATCAGGAAGTCGATCAGCCGCGCCAGGATGCGCGTGCCCTGTGCGCCCAGCGGCGGCATCCCCGCGAGCGGGTCCGCACCGCCGTACGGGCCGCCGCCGTACGGCCCCGGGTCGTAGGGCGGCGGAGGCGGGGGCGGGGGTGGTGCGCCGTCGTACGGCGAGCCCGACGACGGCGGGGGGTCCTGCGGCTTCTTGAGGAACGGATCGTCGTCCTCGGGCGGCTGGCCGGGCGTCGGCGCGTCGTTGCTCATGCGGGCAGTGCACCCCGCCGGGCACGGCCCCGCAACGGCTCAGGTGCTTTCGAGTGACGAACCGTCAGCCGACGGGACCGGTGACGGCCGGCCCCGCCGCGGTCCCCGGTCCGTCACCCGGCCGTACGTGACGGCCGGTCAGCCCGCGACGAAGGTACGGGCCGCCTTGTCGTGCCAGCACTGGCGCCAGGGCCGGTCGAACAGGCACCACGCGGCGTCGAGCACCCCGATCACCAGCAGCCCGAGGAGACCGTGGACGAGCCAACGGCGTACCGCCGCCCCGAGAGTGGGCGCGTCCTGCGACTCGACGTCGCGGACCTGGATGCCGAGGAGCTTCTTGCCGAGCGTCCGGCCCCACTTCGCGGTCGGCAGCGCCTCCAGCAGGAAGCCGACGACGAGGAACGCGACGAGCACCCCGCCGAGCTGCCCGGTGGTGGTGGAGTCCAGCAGATGGACCGTCACCGTGCGGCCGGAGAGCTTCGCGGCCTCGATCTTCGCGTCCATGTGGTCGATCGCCGCGGTGACCAGCGGGAACCCGGCCGCGCCGACGAGCGCGCCCAGCACCACCGAGTCCACGACCCGGGCCACGAGCCGACGGCCGAGCCCGGCGGGCCGGCCCGCCGACTGGGCGCGGGCCATCTGCTGGAACGGGTCGTCCACCGGGGGCTTCCACGGCACGACGGGCGGCTCCGCCGCCTGCGGCCCGGCCGCGCCGGGTCCGCCGTAGGGCCCGGAGCCGGCGGCGGGCGGCGCGGGCTGCTGTGCCGCCTGCTGCGGCTGGTACGCCTGCGGGGCCCGCTGAGCCTGAGGCTGCGGTTGGTACGCCTGTGGAGCCTGCTGGATCCGGGGCGCCTGCTGCGCCTGGGGTCCCTGCTGGGCCCAGGAGGTGGCGCCCTGTCCGGGGCCGGCCGGGGCGCCCTGGGCGCGGAAGGGGTCGCGTACCGGTGCGGCGGCCTGGTGCCGCGCTGGCTGCGGCGGCGCGGCCTGCGGCGGCGCGGCCTGGTGCGGCGGGGGCCCGGCGGGCGACGGTGCGCCGGAGCGGGCGTCGGGCGCGGCGTGGACCGGGCCGTCGTGGCCGCCGTCGCGCCCGGCGGGCAGCGCGGCCGGTGCGGCACCGTGCGGCAGAGCCGGGCGGCGCGGGTCCGGGCCCGGCTCGACGGCGCGCGGATCGGTTCCGCGGGCGCCCTGGCCGGGTACCTGGGCCTCTCCCGGGCCACCGCCCCAGGAGACGCGCCGGTCGGGGTCGTTGCCGAAGCCGGCCTGCCGGGCCGAGTCGGCCTGCCAGGCGGAGGCGGGCTCGGGCTGGTGGGCGCGCTCGACGGGGAGGCCGCCGGGGTGGACCGGGGCCTGCTGGGACGGGTCGAACCGGGCTGCGGCGGCGGCCTCCTGGGCCGCTTCCTCCTCGTCGAAGAAGACCGGACCGGTCTCCTCCACGGGGGCGGCGGCCCCGTGGTGCGCCTCGGCGGGCGCCCCCGCGGCGGAGGCGTTCACGTCCTGCCCCGGTGCGGGGCGGCTCGTCCCGGGAACCCACGAAGCGCCGTTCCAGTAGCGGACGTAGCCGGGGATGGAGGGGTCGGGGTAGTACCCCTCACGGGGGCGTTCGTCACCGGGTGCCGGAGTTGGCGCGCTCATCAGCGGGTCCCGTATCTCTTCGTAGCCGCAACACAAGAGTCAACATCTATCAGACCACCGCCTTCCCCCGGGCCGGTCCTGGTGTTTGGGCCACTTTCAGGTCGCTTCGAGATTTTCTCTTCAAGTCGCGTCATCGCGGACGGGGAGCGCGCTCTCTCCTTGTGCGGGCCGGTCGCGGGACCGGTCCCTGGGCATCGAAAGGTCGTGCATCTCATGCGCAACGTCGTGGAACGTGAGCTGGAACTGAAGCTGGTCCTGTCGCCCGAGCGCTCCATTCCCGTACCCGCCCGGTTGACGTACCGGGCGGACGACCCGTACGCCGTGCACATCGTCTTCCACGTCGGCTCGGAATCCCCGGTGCACTGGACGTTCGCACGGGAGCTGCTGATCGAGGGGGTGTTCCGCCCCTGCGGGCACGGGGACGTGCGGATCTGGCCGACGAAGGTCGGACAGCGAGACGTCATCTGTGTCGCGCTGAGCTCCCCGGACGGCAACGCCCTGCTGGAGGTTCCGTCCGCGTCGGTGTCGGCGTGGCTGGAGCGGACCCTCACCGTGGTCCCGCCGGGCACGGAGAACGACGGCCCCTGGGGGGAGTTGCTCGACCGGGAGCTCGCCGAGCTGCTCTCCCCGCTGCCCGCCGAGGACCTGTGGCTCGCCGACCCGTTCGGCCCGGACGACGCGCCCCAGGACTCCAACGAGGCGTGAGTCCCGTGGTCGGGGAGAGCGGTTCAGAAGAGCTTGCCCGGGTTGAGGATGCCGAGCGGGTCGAAGGCGGCCTTGATCCCGCGCTGCAACTCGATTCCCACCGGCCCGAGTTCCCGGGCGAGCCACTCCTTCTTGAGGACACCGACGCCGTGTTCGCCGGTGATGGTGCCGCCCAGTTGGAGACCGAGCGCCATGATCTCGTCGAAGGACTCGCGGGCCCGGCGGGACTCGTCGGGGTCGGCGGGGTCGAAGCAGACGACGGGGTGGGTGTTCCCGTCGCCCGCGTGGGCGCAGACGCCGATGGTGAGTCCGTACTTCTCGGCGATGGCGGCGGTTCCCTCGATCATCGCGCCGAGCCGCGAGCGCGGCACGCAGACGTCGTCGATCATCGTGGCGGGCTTGACGGTCTCCAGCGCGGTCAGCGACATCCGGCGTGCCTGGAGCAGGAGTTCGGACTCGGCGACGTCGTCGGCGGGAACCACTCCGGTGGCACCTGCCTCGGTGCAGAGCGCGCCGACGGCGGCGAGGTCGGCGGGGGCGTCGGGCGTGTCGAAGGCGCAGAGGAGGAGCGCCTCGGTGGATTCGGGCAGGCCCATGCGGGCCATCGCGTTCACCGCGCGGACCGTCGTACGGTCCATCAGTTCGAGGAGTGACGGGGCGTGTCCCCGTTCCATGATCCGGCAGACGGCGTCGCAGGCCGCCGTCGCCGAGGGGAACTCCGCCGCGAGCACGAGTTGGCGCGGCGGCTTGGGGCGGAGGGCGAGGACGGCCTTGACGACGATGCCGAGGCTCCCCTCGGAGCCGACGAAGAGCCGGGTGAGGTCGTATCCGGCCACGCCCTTGGCGGTGCGGCGGCCGGTGGTGAGGAGGCGCCCGTCGGCGAGGACGACGTCGAGGCCGAGCACGTACTCGGCGGTGACGCCGTACTTCACGCAGCACAGGCCGCCGGAGGCGGTGCCGATGTTCCCGCCGATGGTGCACATCTCCCAGCTGGAGGGGTCCGGCGGGTAGGAGAGGCCGTGTTCGCCCACGGCACGGGAGAGGGTGGCGTTGACGACGCCCGGTTCGACGACGGCGATGCGGTCGACCGCGCTGATCTCCAGGATCCGGTCCATCTTCACCAGGGAGAGCACCACGCATCCCTCGGAGGCGTTGGCTGCGCCGGAGAGGCCGGTACGGGCGCCCTGCGGCACCACCGGTACGCGCAGCGCGTGCGCGGTGCGCATGACGTGCTGGACCTGTTCGACGGTGCGTGGGAGCACGACCACCAGGGGCGCTCCGGCGTCGCAGAAGCTCGCCATGTCACGCGCGTACGAGGCGGTGACGTCGGGGTCGGTGAGGAGGGCCTCGGCGGGCAGGCCCGCCCGAAGCCGTGCGAGGAGATCGTCCCGGTGGTCCATGCTTCCACCCTGGCACCCGGCGGCCAATGGTGTGAACCCGTCTGCGGCGGCTGTTCCGGTGAGCGGTGTGCTCTTCGTACTGACGCAAAGTGATCGTATGGATGTCATGCCGCAGCAGGACCCGGATCCCCGCACGATGCCGTCCGTCCCTCCCCACCCGCACGACGGGCCCGGGTGGGAGGAGCCGCCCGAGGGCGGGCCGCCCCGGGACCCTGCCGACGGGGGCCCGCCCCCCGACGGCCCCGAGGTGCAGCCCCCTCCCCCCACCCTGCGTACCTCGCTGCGGCGGGCCGCGGTCGGGGCGGTGGCCGCCGGGGTGCTGGTGGCGGGCGCGCTGGTGGCCGTACCGGAGGACGCCCAGCCCCCCGCCGCTGCACCGGGGGCGGCGGACCGGGCCCGGTCGGCGGCGACGGCCGGGGCGCCGGCCTCGCTCTCCGACCTGACGGCCCTGATCGGCGACCGGCAGAGCTGGGTGCGGAGCCACCCGGCGGACGCCCCGGCCTGGGCGGCGCTCGGTTCGGCGTACGTGGAATGGGCCCGGCGCTCCGCGGACTTCGGGTACTACCCGCGCGCCGAGCAGGCCCTGAAGCGCTCGCTGGCGGCTGAGCCGGGCGACCGCGGCAACGGCGCGGCCTGGGTGGGACTGGCCGAACTCGCCGACGCCCGGCACGACTTCCTGGCGGCGAAGAAGTGGGGCGAGACGGTCCGGGACCGCGCGCCCGCCACCTGGACGGTGTACCCGGCGCTGATCGACGCGTACAACGGGCTCGGCGACTACGAGGCGGCGGGCACGGCCACCGAGAAGTTCGCCGCCCTGCGCAAGGGCGCGCCCGCCCTGGGCCGTACCGCGGAGCTGTACCGCGACCGGGGCTGGCGCGAGGACGCGCTCGCCACCGCGCAGGAGGCCGCCGACCGCTCCGTCACCCCCGCGCAGAAGGCGGAGGCCCTGCACCGCCTCGGCGACCTGGCCCGTGAGCGCGGCGAGGCCGGGGAGGCGTTGGCCCAGTACGACGCGGCGCTCCGCATCGACCGGGGCCACAACGCCTCGCTCGCCGGCCGGGCCCGCGCGCTGACCGCCCTGGGCCGCACCGACGAGGCGATGGCGGAGTACCAGCGGGTGCTCCAGCGCCTCCCGCGTCCCGAGTACGCCCTCGAACTCGCGGAGCTGTACGAGTCGTCGGACCTCGACGGGGACGCCGCCAGCCAGTACGCGACGTTCCTGAGGATGGCCGCGGCGGCGGAGCGGAACGGCGTGGACGAGACGCTGCCGCTGGCCCGTTACGAGAGCGACCACGGCGACCCGGAGGCGGCCGTGGCGCGGCTGCGCGCCGCGTGGGAGGGGCAGCGGCGCGGCTCGGAGGTCGCGGACGCGCTCGGCTGGGCGCTGCACCGGGCGGGGCGTTCGGAGGAGGGCATGGAGTTCGCCCTGAAGGCGGCCGACAGCGGGCTCCGCAGCGCCTCGTACGCGTACCACCTGGGCGTGATGGAGGCCGAGTCGGGCGATGCCGGGGCGGCCCGCCGCCATCTGGAGGAGGCCCTGCGCACCGACCCGGCGTTCTCGCCGCTGGATGCCCCGGCGGCCCGGCGGGCGCTGGACAAACTGGGCGAGCCGGCCGGGGGCGGCCCGCAGGACCTGGGGGCCGCACCGGACCCGGACCCGGATCCGGACCCGGCAGCGGCGGCCCCCGAGCCGCAGCGCGAGGCGCCCGCCGAGCCCCCGGCGCCGGCCACACCCGCGGCTCCGGAACCGGCACCCGCTCCGGTACCGGCCGCTTCCGCCGCCCCGGCACCGAAGGCGTCCGCCGTGCCCGTCGCGCCGGAGAAGGGGGCCCCGGCGGCGTGACGCGCGACGGCGGACGCCGGATGGCGGTCAGTTCGCGTCGGCGGCGACCCAGAAATAGCAGTTCGACGTGATCGCGGAGTCGTGGGTGGCGTCGCTCGAACGGACTCGCCATCCGTACCGGTAGCCCGGTTCGAGGGCCGGTACCTGGACCGAGACGGTGCCCGACCCGGTGACGGACGCGCTGGCCGACCCGGCCTCGCCCATCACGATGGGCTGCGGCCGGGTCTGGTCGGAGCTGTTCCAGATCGAGAACTCGCCGTGCACCGGGGCGCCGGGGTCGGTGTGGCCGACGTACGCCTGGAGCTTCGGGGTCCGGGTGGACAGGGTGCCGACCGGCGCGCCGTAACAGCCGGTGGAGGCGGGCACGTCGGCGGCCGGAACGGTCGTCATGGCGCCGGGGAGCATCGGGACGTCGGCACCGGCGAGTCCGCCGTAGAGGGGGGCGTGGTCGGAGAGGCCCGAGGGCATCAGGGTGGTCGCGTAGTCGGCCCGGTCGGCCATCTGGGTCCAGGAGTCGCAGTTGGCGAACCCGGCCGTGGAGAAGATGTAGTCGAGCTTGATCGGGGTGTACGTCACCGCGTCGACCTTGCCGTCGGAGCCCGTGGCGGAGCGGGAGTAGAACGTGGGTTCGTTCGCCGCCTCCCCGGCCGTGTGGACCTCGGCGTCGCACTCGGCGAAGCGGTCGTAGAGGGGCTTCAGGTCACCGGTGGGCGAGCCCTGGTACGCGCTGTTGAAGTCGCCGCCGACCACGAGGTCGGTATCGCCCGCGACCACGCCCAGGACGGTGGCCACCTCGGCGCTCAGGTCCGCCTTGCCAGCGGGCATGTGCAGCCCGCACACGCGGGATTTCCAGCCGTCGACCCGCACACAGAGCATCTTCGACTGGCTCGACGCGGACGAGCGCGGGGCGAGTTCGGTGATCGTGGTGCCGGTGATGTGGCCCTTCACGGCGACCGCGATGCCCAGGGTGCCGTGCAGGTCGCCCCGGCAGTCGGTGCGCCCGTCGGGCCGCTCCATCGGGGCGACGGCGAACTCCCACAGCGGGCTCCTGGGCGCCTCGTCGCCGACCAGGGCCTTCTTGAGCAGATCGAGATGGCTGTCGCCCTGCGGCGAGTCGAAGCAGATCTCCTGGAGCAGCAGCGCGTCGATGTCCCTGCGCTGGGCGGCCTTGGCGATGGTGTCCGCCTTGAGGGCGGCGTACGGGCGGAACGGGCAGTAGCCCGCGTCGAGCGGGGTGGCACCGCCCGCCTCGCCGCAGACGTTCCAGGTCATGACCCGGAGGGGCTGGGTGGTGGCGGCGGGCGTGGAGGTGACGGCGGTGGCGGCCTCGGAGACCGTCCGGGGCGCCGCGGACGCCGGGGCCTCGTGCTGTCCCCCGGTGACGCCGAGGACGGCGAGCAGGAGCAGCACGGTCAGGGTTCTCAGCAGCACGGCTGTGCGGGACATACGGGCGGCTCCAGCGGTTCGGTCAGCGCGCAGCGGCGCGGACGGAGTGACGTGAACCTCCGCATCCTGCCACTGGACCGAACTCTCAACTCCACTTCCGCACAGGGGAGTAGACCCGCACGGCGCGGCAGGCGCCCGGTCAGTCGCGGCCGGCGGTGGCGTCGCCGTTGACGGTGGTGAGCGTGAGGGCGGGTCCGGCCGCGTCGGTGGTGGTGGGCACGGTCACCGAGGTGGTGCCGTTGCGGGTGGTGGCGGTGACGCGGTAGGCGGGGGCGCTGTGCGGCAGCGACACCCGGACCGAGCCGTTGGTGGTGGCGGCGGTGAGCGGGGACGGTGCGGTGGTGCTGGTGAGGGTCACGTCCCCGTTGACCGTCCCGGCGTTCAGCCGGCCGGAGCGCAGGTCCCCGGCGCGTACGGAACCGTTGCGGGTGGTGAGCCGGACGGTGGCGCCGTCGCGGCCGGACCGTACGACGGTCACGTCCCCGTTGACGGTGGTGAGGTCGAGCGGCGCGGCGACCCCGGCCACGTCGATGCCCGCGTTCCGGGCGGTGACGGTGACGGAGGCGAGGGCGGGCACGTCGACCACGGGCATCCGGGGGCACGTCCCGCCACCGTCGCGGTCGTCGCCGTCGCCGTCCCTGTCGTCACCGTCCACGTCGCCGTCACCGTCCGCGTCGTGGCAGGTCAGGTCGAGCACCCAGGTGTCCCCCCGGTGCGACCAACGGGCCCCCACCTGCGGGTCGGTGACGGCGTGCTTCCCGTCGGCCGGGCGGAGCCGCACCCCGTTCTCCGTGGTGATCACCAGCCGGGCGTCCCCGCCGAGGTCCGGGGCGGTCACGGCGTCGTCGGGGTGCGTACGGAAGTCCCCGTCGTGCCCGTCGCACGCGGCGAGGAGCGGGAGAACCACCAGCAGGGGGGCCAGGCGGCGTACCGTCCGGGAGGAAGTGGCGTTCATGGTGGCCGTCTTCCCCGGGACGGGCGGTCCATGACGCGGGACGGGCCGGCCATGACGCGGCGGAGCCCGCACCCCGGCCGGAGGTGCGGGCCCCGGCGTACCTGATCCACCGGTGTACCGGCGTCGTACCGGCGTACCGCTCAGAGGTTTCCGCGCCGCTCCTGCTCGCGCTCGATCGCCTCGAAGAGGGCCTTGAAGTTGCCCTTGCCGAAGCCCATCGAGCCGTGCCGCTCGATCATCTCGAAGAAGACGGTCGGCTTGTCCTGGACCGGCTTGGTGAAGATCTGGAGCAGGTAACCGTCCTCGTCGCGGTCGACCAGGATCTTCAGTTCGCGCAGGGTCTCCACCGGGACGCGGGTCTCGCCGGCCCATTCGCCGAGGGTGTCGTAGTACGAGTCGGGGGTGTCGAGGAACTGCACACCGGCGGCGCGCATCGCGCGGACGGAGGCGACGATGTCGTTGGTGGCGAGCGCGATGTGCTGGACGCCGGCGCCGCCGTAGAACTCCAGGTACTCGTCGATCTGCGACTTCTTCTTCGCGACGGCCGGTTCGTTGATCGGGAACTTGACCTTCAGGGTGCCGTCCGCGACGACCTTCGACATCAGGGCGGAGTATTCGGTGGCGATGTCGTCGCCGACGAACTCCTTCATGTTGGTGAAGCCCATGACCTGGTTGTAGAAGGCCACCCACTCGTTCATCCGGCCGAGTTCGACGTTGCCGACGCAGTGGTCGACGGCCTGGAAGGTGCGCTTCGCCGGGGGCTGGACGATCGGGTCGGCGGCGGCGAAGCCGGGGAGGTAGGGGCCGTCGTAGCCGCCGCGCTCGACGAGGGTGTGGCGGGTGGTGCCGTACGTGGCGATGGCGGCGAGGACGACCGTGCCGTGCTCGTCCTTGAGCTCGTGCGGCTCGGTGATGCCGCGCGCACCGTGCTCGACGGCGTACGCGTACGCGGCGCGGGCGTCGGGGACCTCGATGGCGAGGTCGATCACGCCGTCGCCGTGGGCCGCGACGTGCTCCTCCAGGAAGGTGCCCCAGTCGGTGGACGCCTTCACGACGGAGGTGAGGACGAAGCGGGCGGAGCCGTTGGTCAGGACGTAACTCGCGGTCTCGCGGCTGCCGTTCTCCGGTCCGGAGTAGGCGACCAGCTTCATGCCGAAGGCCGTCGAGTAGTAGTGCGCGGCCTGCTTGGCGTTGCCCACGGCGAAGACGACCGCGTCCATTCCCTTCACCGGGAAGGGGTCGGCCTGCCGGGCGGTGTCGGGCGTGGTGTGCAGAGTCTCTGTCATGGTCCGAGGCTCCCCTCGCGCGGCAAGGTGCGCAACAGTTGGCGTTTTCGCTGCACAATCCGTCCAGTGAGACGCCAGTATGGGCGGGCTGTCTGTACATGATGACCATCACATCCGAAGGGCCGGGACGCACCGTGGGGATCGACCGTCTGGACGGGGACTTGATCGTGCTGCTGGCCCGGGAGCCCCGGATCGGGGTGCTGGAGGCGTCCCGGCGGCTGGGGGTGGCGCGCGGCACGGTGCAGGCGCGCCTCGACCGCCTTCAGTCGAATGGAGTCATCCGGGGGTTCGGGCCGGAGGTGGATCCGGCGGCGCTCGGGTACCCGGTCACCGCCTTCGCGACGCTGGAGATCAAACAGGGTCAAGGCGTCGACGTACGGGCCCACTTGGCCGGTGTACCGGAGGTGCTGGAGCTGCACACGACGACCGGGCACGGGGACATGCTGTGCCGGCTCGTGGCGCGTTCGAACGCCGATCTTCAGCGCGTCATCGACCGGGTTGTCGGTTTTGATGGCATCGTCCGGGCCTCCACGGCGATCGTCATGGAGAACCCCGTCCCGCTGCGCGTCATCCCGCTCGTGGAGCAGGCCGCGAGGGACACCGACTGATCCGAGGGAGTGCGTCGCTTGAGCTTCTGGGAGTACGTGACGACCCGGCACCAGCAACTGCTCACCGACGCCTTCCAGCACGTCAGCGCCGTCTTCCAGTGCATGGTCATCGCGACGGTGCTGGGGGTGGTGATCGGGGTGGTCAGCTACCGCAGTGGCTGGGGCGGTTCGTTCGCCATCACGTCGACGGCGACGATCCTGACCATTCCCTCGCTGGCGGCGATCGGTCTGCTGATCCCGCTGGTCGGGCTGGGTGTGGCGCCGACCGTGATCACCCTGACGATGTACGGGCTGCTGCCCATCGTCCGTAACTCGATCGTGGGGCTGCGCGGGGTGGACCCGTCGCTGGTGGACGCGGCGAAGGGCATCGGGATGTCGCGGATCGCGCGGCTGTGCCGGGTGGAGCTGCCGCTCGCCTGGCCGCCGATCCTCACCGGCATCCGGGTCGCCACCCAGATGCTGATGGGCATCGCCGCGATCGCCGCGTACGCCTCGGGTCCCGGGCTCGGCAACGAGATCTTCCGGGGCATCGCCTCGCTGGGCAGCGCCAACGCCATCAACCAGGTCCTCGCCGGCACGCTCGGCATCGTCATTCTCGCGCTTCTCTTCGACGCCGCGTACGTGCTGCTCGGGCGGCTGACCATTCCCAGGGGGATCCGTGTCTGAGACCGCTGCCGACGCCACCGCCGAGCCGGACGCGGCGGCCGAGACCTCCGGGGCGACGATCCAGCTGGAGAACCTGACCAAGCTGTACCCGGGCAACCCGAACCCGGCCGTGGAGAACGTCTCCATGGACATCAAGGCGGGCGAGACGGTGATCTTCGTGGGCCCGTCCGGCTGCGGCAAGTCGACCACGCTGAAGATGATCAACCGGCTGATCGAGCCGTCTTCAGGCCGGATCCGGATCGGCGACGAGGACGTCACGGACATGGACCCGGTGAAGCTGCGCCGGAAGATCGGGTACGCGATCCAGTCCTCCGGGCTCTTCCCGCACATGACGGTCGCCGACAACATCGCCCTCGTACCGAAGATGGTCGGCTGGTCGAAGCGGAAGGTGAAGGACCGGGTCGAGGAGATGCTCGACCTGGTGGGGCTCGACCCCCGGGAGTTCCACGGCCGCTACCCGCGCCAGCTCTCCGGCGGCCAGCAGCAGCGCGTGGGCGTGGCGCGGGCTCTCGCCGCGGACCCGCCGGTGCTGCTGATGGACGAGCCGTTCGGGGCCGTCGACCCGATCACCCGCGACCACCTCCAGGACGAGCTGATCCGGCTCCAGCACGAGCTGCACAAGACGATCGTGTTCGTCACCCACGACTTCGACGAGGCGATCAAGCTCGGCGACCGGATCGCGGTGCTGCGGGAGCGTTCGCACATCGCGCAGTTCGACACCCCGGAGGCGATCCTCACCAACCCCACCGACGACTTCGTCTCCGGCTTCGTCGGGGCGGGCGCGGCGCTGAAGCGGCTCAACCTCACCCGGGTCCGGGACGTGGTCGTCGCCGACTTCCCCACGGTGACGGTGGACGACCCGCTCCAGGACATCTTCAACAAGCTGCGCAGCGGTCCGCACAACGAGCTGCTGATGCTGGACCGCAAGAACCGCCCGTACAAGTGGCTGCGGCGCGGCGACCTGATGCGGGCGCGCGGTTCGCTCGCGCGGGCCGGGCAGCTGGTGCACGACACGGTGACCCGGGACGCCACGCTGCACGACGCGCTGGAGGCGGTGCTCACCGACAGCGGGGGGCGGGCCGCGGTGACCGGGCGGCGCGGGGAGTTCGTCGGGGTGGTGGACATGGGCACCCTGATGGACAACGTGCAGGAGCTGCTGGAGGCGGACCGGCTCACGGCGATGGAGCACCAGCACCAGCTGGAGGAGCTGCGCAGCCATCAGACGGAGCAGGAGCTGGAGGGGGGTGGCGGCGCATGAGCCCCAGCAGCCGCCAGGACCGCGACTCGTCCGGCCGGGACCGGGTTCCGGCCCGGCCGCCGGGTGAGCACGACGTCAAGGGGGTGGCGTTCCGGGACGAGGAGAGCGAGCCGCCCCCTCCCCCGGCGCGTCCGCCGCGCCGGATCACCTGGCAGAAGCTGGTGGTGCTGCCGCTGGTGCTGGCCGCGGTGCTGGTGGCGACGTACTTCTGGATCAACACCATCACCCTGGACTCCATCGCGGAGAACTCGATCGCGGGCGACACGGTGGAGCTGCGCTGGTGGCAGCACGTGCGGCTGACGGCGATCTCGACGTTCTGGGTGCTGATCATCGCGATTCCGCTCGGCATCGCGCTGACCCGCAGGGGCCTGTCGCGGTCCGCTCCCCTCTTCACCGCGATCGCCAACATCGGCCAGGCCACCCCGGCGATCGGTCTGCTGGCCCTGCTGGTGATCTGGCTGGGCATCGGGCCGTCCACGGCGATCACCGGCATGGTGATCTACGCGGTGCTTCCGGTGCTCTCCAACACGGTGGCGGGGCTCAAGTCGATCGATCCGACGCTGGTGGAGGCCGCGCGGGGCATCGGGATGTCGGGTACGGGGACGCTGGCGAAGGTGGAGCTGCCGCTCGCCGTCCCGCTGATCCTGGCGGGGGTGCGGACGGCACTGGTGCTGAACGTGGGTACGGCGACGCTGGCCACGTTCGGCGGCGGAGGCGGGCTCGGCGACCTGATCACCTCGGGCATCCAGACGCAGCGCATGCCGGTGCTGGTGCTGGGGTCGGTGCTGACGGTGGTGCTGGCGCTGCTGGTGGACTGGCTGGCCTCGCTGGTGGAGCTGGTGCTGACGCCGCGCGGACTGGAGGCACCGTGAGGACGCGGGCGGGGTCCGGGCTCGCGGGGTCCGGGAAGGTGGCCGGGTACGGGTTCGTGGCGTCCGGGGCCGCGGGGCGCGGGGTCGCCGGGTCCGGGTTCGCGGGGCGCGGTGGGCGCGGGGCCCGTCGCCGGCGTACCGCGGCGGTCGGGGCCGTACTGCTGGTGCTGGCACTCGCCGGGTGCGGGCTGAAGAGCGGGTCGCCGATGGCGGACGAGGTGGAGCCGGGTTCGGTGGGCGCGGGCGAGCCGCTGAAGGGCGCCTCGCTCACGGTCACCTCGAAGAACTTCAGCGAGAACATCATCCTCGGCCAGATGATCGGCCTGGTCTTCAAGGCGGCCGGCGCCGAGGTGCTGGACCGCACCAACCTCCCGGGCTCGATCAGCGCCCGCGAGGCCATCGTGCAGGGTGACGCGGACGCGATGTACGAGTACACCGGCACCGGCTGGATCACCTACCTGGGCAACGCGGAGCCGATCGACGATCCCGAGGAGCAGTGGAAGGCGGTACGCGACGCCGACCGGCGCAACGGGGTGACCTGGCTCCCCCAGTCGACGCTCAACAACACCTACGCGCTCGCCATCAGCCGGAAGAAGAACGCGAAGTACAAGCTGAAGGACCTGTCCGACGTGGCGGCGCTGGCGAAGAAGGACCCGTCGGCGGTGACGGTCTGCGTGGAGAACGAGTTCGCCTCCCGCGACGACGGCCTGCCCGGGATGGAGAAGGCGTACGGGATGTCCCTGCCCGCCGCGAACATCCGCAAGATGGACGCCGGGATCATCTACACCCAGGTGTCCAAGTCCGACTCCTGTCTGCTGGGCGAGGTCTTCACGACCGACGGCCGGATCAAGGCCATGAATCTGGACGTGCTCGCCGACAACAAGCACTTCTTCCCGAACTACAACGCGGCGCCGGTCATCCACACCGCGACCTTCGACAAGTACCCGGTGATCGCCGACCTGTTGGACCCGGTGAGCGCGAAGCTCACGACCGAGGTCGCCCAGGAGCTCAACGCCAAGGTGGACGTGGAGGGCGCGGACCCGCACACGGTGGCGCTGGAGTGGCTGGTGGAGGAGGGGTTCATCAAGGAGGGGTGAGGGGGCGGCGCCCGTACATGCAAAGGCCCGTTGCGGAGACTCTTCGCAACGGGCCTCCGTGCGTCTGGGCCACGCACCCGTCGAGAGCTACCGCGGCCGGGTCGCCGAGGACGCCGAAGGCTCGGCGCCGGTCCACGCCCGCGTCCGCCTCTTCCCGCTCGGGGAGTGACCGTGGCCGGGGGGAAGCACCAACCGGGTTCCGCGCCGCCCCCCACGCGTCGGCGCACCCCGTTCGCCGCCGTTCTCGTACTCAGCAGCTGGGGACGCTCGCGCCGCGGTCCAGGGCGTCGAGCGCGGACACGGCGCCCTTGAGGGTGGTGACCGGGATCAGCTTCAGCCCCTTCGGGAGCTCCGCCGTCGCGGCGCCGCACTCGGCCTTGGGCACGAGGAAGACGGTCGCGCCGTCCCGCCGGGCGGCCTGGGTCTTCAGGGAGACCCCGCCGACGGCGCCGACCGTGCCGTCCGCCGCGATGGTGCCCGTACCGGCGACGGTGCGGCCACCGGTGAGGTCGCCGCCGGAGCCGTTGCCGTCGAGCTTGTCGATGATGCCGAGGGCG
The DNA here is from genome assembly GCF_053596135.1 of Streptomyces sp. NPDC001770. Taxonomy (NCBI): domain Bacteria; kingdom Bacillati; phylum Actinomycetota; class Actinomycetes; order Kitasatosporales; family Streptomycetaceae; genus Streptomyces; species Streptomyces sp. NPDC001770. Next base: position 119,840 of record NZ_JBSFFN010000015.1, read on the forward strand.
AGGAAGAGGCCGGCGCTGGGGCCGCCGATGTCGCCGAGATCGAGGGAGAACGTCATCGCCCCCTGCTCACGGTCGAGGTAGTTGAGGGCCGCGTCGACGGCGACGTCCTGGGACTCCTTCATGTCGTTCAGGTTGTGCTGCTCGATCTGCTTCACGGAGCCGCCGGTCGGGTAGACCGAGTCGCGCGACATGACCGCCCGGTCGGTGCGGAACCAGCTGTCGACCAGGTCGCCGATGCGTACGTCCGCGGTGGGCCCGGTGGCGACGATCGTCGTCATCCGCAGTTGGCCTTCGGTGGTACGGGTGGGCGCGCCGGTGATGGTGATCACGGGCTTCCCGTCGGCCTTGCCGAGGACGTTCGCCGTGGTGCCCGGCTGGGCCAGCGTGAACGGCAGCGGGGCGAGGGCGGCGGTCCCGAACAGGGCGAGCACCGGCAGCGCGCAGAGCGCGAGGGTGCGGGGGCGCGTAGGACGAAGGGGCACCCGGCCAATCTATCGGTCGGTGTGCCCCCTCCCGGGCGCCGGGCCCGGAGGCCCGGCGGGTGCGGGCGGCCGGGCCGCCGCGCCCAAACCGTACGAAACCGAAGGATCGTGAACCTGTCAGTAATAAGGCGTCGTCGAGGAGCCTCTCATCTCAGGGCGTCGGCGACCTCGCGGGCCGCGTCCAGCACCCGGGGGCCGACCCGCTCCGGGATGCAGTCCGCGAGCATGACCACGCCCACGCTGCCTTCCACTCCGGAGACCCCGACCAGCGGTGCCGCGGCGCCGCTCGCGCCCGCTTCCAGCTCCCCCTTGGTGAGGGTGTAGCCGGGGTGGTCGACGACGGTGCGCTGCCGTGCGGAGAGGATGGCCCGCCCCGCGGCGCCCTGGTCCAGGGGGTGACGGAAGCCGGCCCGGTACGCGACGTGGTAGTCGGTCCAGGTGGGCTCCACGACGGCGACGGCGAGCGCGTCCGAGCCGTCGACGAGTGTGAGGTGGGCGGTGGCCCCGATGTCCTCGGCCAGCGAGCGCAGCGCGGGCAGCGCCGCCTCGCGTACGAGGGGGTGCACCTGGCGCCCGAGGCGCAGCACGCCGAGTCCGACCCTGGCCCGGCCGCCGAGGTCGCGGCGTACGAGGGTGTGCTGTTCGAGTGTGGCGAGCAGGCGGTAGACGACCGTGCGGTTGACGCCGAGCCGGTTGGACAGCTCGGTGACGGTAAGCCCGTGGTCGGTGTCGGCAAGCAGTTTGAGGACACGTAGTCCTCGGTCGAGTGTCTGGGAAGTCTCCGCGGTCACAACCCGTCCCCTCCGAGGGTGAGCGACGGCGGCCGGCTCCACGCACACACGACGCCGGTCCCAGCGGCGACGCACGGAGAGGCCGCCGGTCTGGCCTGGCCGTCCCGCGATTCCACCTTCGCCCGGGGGCGCGGTGCGTACGGGTACGGCCTGGTGCCGGCTGCGCTCCGCGGCGACGTTGCCACGGGGCGTTCACATATGTTCGGACAGTAGCGACGCAGTCCGCTGAGCGGAAGACCTCGTCCAGAATCCGGTCCGCTGGCGCTCCTCCCCCGCATAACCGCCGGTCAGCGCGAGACCGTCCGGAAACCGGACGTCTACGCGCGTCCAGGTCGCACGACGCGGAGCGTGACGACGGGCACCATTGGTAAACCGGCGTTAACAGTACGTAACAAAAAATCATGCTTCGCTGAGGCTACGTAGGCCGTACTCGGCCATGCGTGTGCCCTCCTTCTCGGCCATGCGCGGCGCCGGACCGCAGCGCGCCCGAGGGCATCCCGCCGGACGCGCCGGGCCCGAACTGCCGTACGACGGCGGCCCGGTGCCCCGGCGGAATCCTCCGCCGGGGCACCGGGCCGCACGCACCCGTCACGCGGGAAACCCCCGGACGGTCACTTCATCCGGGTCGCCCACTCCTGGACCTTCTTGATCCGGTCCTGGATCTGCCCCGCCGTCGCCTCCGCGCTCGGCGGTCCGCCGCAGACCCGGCGCAGCTCGGTGTGGATCACACCGTGCGGTTTGCCGCTCTGGTGGGTGTAGGCGGAGACCATGGTGTTGAGCTGCTTGCGCAGGGAGAGCAGCTGCTTGTGGGTGACGACCGGGCGGGCCTCGGCGGGCTTCTCCAGGAGGTCGGCCTCGGCGGCGGGCTTCGAGCGGCTGTGCGCGATCTGCCGGGTCTGCCGCCGCTGGAGCAGCAGCTGCACCTGGTCGGGTTCCAGGAGGCCGGGGATGCCGAGGTAGTCCTGCTCCTCCTCGCTGCCGGGGTGGGCCTGCATGCCGAATTCGGCACCGTCGTAGAGCACCCGGTCGAAGACGGCGTCGGACTCCAGCGCCTCGAAGGGCAGCTGCTCCTCGGTCTCCTCGTCCTCCAGCCGTTCGGCGTCGGCGAGGAGTTTGTCCTCCTCCGCGAAGGGGTTCTCCTCGTCGCTGCCCTTCTTCGGCTTGTCGAGGACGTGGTCGCGTTCGACCTCCATCTCGTTGGCGAAGTCGAGCAGCATCGGGATGGTGGGGACGAAGACGGAGGCCGTTTCGCCGCGCCTGCGGGACCGTACGAAACGGCCTACCGCCTGGGCGAAGAAGAGCGGGGTCGAGATCGTCGTCGCGTAGACGCCGACCGCCAGGCGGGGGACGTCGACGCCCTCGGACACCATGCGGACGGCGACCATCCAGCGCGAGTCGTCCGCGCTGAACTTGTCGATGTTCTTCGAGGCGGCCTTCTCGTCGGAGAGGACCACGGTCGGCTTCTCGCCGGTGACGGACTTGAGGATCTTGGCGTAGGCGCGGGCCGACTCCTGGTCGGTGGCGATGACCAGGCCGCCGGCGTCCGGGATGCCCTTGCGGACCTCGGTGAGCCGCTTGTCGGCGGCGGTGAGCACGTTGGGGATCCAGTCGCCGGTGGGTGACAGGGCGGTGCGCCAGGCCTGCCCGATGGCGTCCTTGGTCATCGGTTCGCCGAGACGGGCGGCGATCTCGTCGCCGGCCTTGGTGCGCCAGCGCATGTTGCCGCTGTAGCTGAGGAAGATCACGGGGCGGACGACGCCGTCGGCGAGGGCGTTGCCGTAGCCGTACGTGTAGTCGGCGGAGGAGCGCCGGATGCCGTCGTTGCCCTCCTCGTACGTCACGAAGGGGATCGGGTTGGTGTCGGAACGGAACGGGGTGCCGGTGAGCGCGAGCCGCCGGGTGGCGGGGTCGAACGCCTCCTGGCAGGCCTCGCCCCAGGACTTCGAGTCACCGGCGTGGTGGATCTCGTCGAGGATGACGAGGGTCTTGCGCTGCTCGCACCGGTTGCGGTGCAGCATCGGGCGTACGCCGACACCGGCGTACGTCACGGCGACGCCGTCGTACTCGCGGCTCAGCGGCCCGGCGCTGTACTCCGGGTCGAGCTTGATCCCTATCCGCGCGGCGGCCTCCGCCCACTGCTTCTTGAGGTGCTCGGTCGGCGCGACGACGGTGACCTGCTGCACGACGTGGTGGTGGAGCAGCCACGAGGCGAGGGTCAGCGCGAAGGTGGTCTTTCCGGCGCCGGGGGTGGCGACCGCGAGGAAGTCGCGCGGCTGCTCCTGGACGTACCTCTCCATGGCGCCCTGCTGCCAGGCTCGCAGCTTGCCCGCGGTGCCCCAGGGGGCGCGGCCGGGAAAGGCGGGTGAGAGGTGGTGGGAGGCGGTAGTAGTCACGGTCTCCGGTTCGGGTCTCTCGGGTACGTGGGGTGCTGCCGGTACCGCCCGGGACACCCGGTACGCGATACGACAACCGGGCCACCTTACCGGGGGGCCGGGCGGAACCCCGTACGAACGAGGCGTGGTTCGGGCCGGTTGAGACGCTCTTCACAACCGGCCCGGCGGGTGCCCGCGGAGCTCGGACGGCGCGCGGAGGCGGATGCCCGCGGAGCTCAGGCGGCGCGCGGAGCCCGTACCCGGGTCGCCACCCAGGCCCCCACCAGGGCGACCGCCGCCATGGGCAGGAAGACCGCCGCGAAAGCCCCCGGGTGGGACGCCGAGGCGCCGGCTTCCGCGGTGTCGTGGACGGCGCCCACCGCGCCGCCGCCGAGCGCCGCGAAGGCCGCGCCGCCGATCGCGAGGAGCAGGACGTTGGAGAGGCCGTCGGAGATCTGGAGGGCGGCGGAGTTGGCGCCCGCCTCCTGCGGGGTGGAGAGTTTGAGCATCATCACGCTGGTCGAGGCGATCACCATGCCCATGCCGAAACACCCGACCGCCCAGGCGGCGGCCACGGTCCAGGCGGGCACGGAGTGGATCAGTACGGAAGGCGCGGCCAGGATCGCCACGGTCACCATGAGCATGCCGACGAACATCAGCCGCTCCCGGTGCGGCTCCATCCGGGGCCGGGACTGGATGAACGAGCCGAGCGCCCAGGTGCCGCCGCCCGCCGCGAGCGACAGCCCGGCCATCGTCGGGCTCAGCCCGCGCTGGGTCACCAGCATCAGCGGTACGAAGGACTCGGCGGCGATGAACGACCCGGCCGAGACCCCGCGCAGCAGCACCACGGCGGGCAGCCCGCGTACGGCGCGCGCGGTGCCGGTGGGCAGCAGCCCCCGGACGGCGGGGACCAGCAGCGCGATCCCCGCGACGGCGGGCAGCAGAGCGAACCAGTCCAGTTCCTGCCCGGCGTACTGGAGCAGCCCCGCGCCCGCCGAGACGCCGAGGGCGAGCCGGATGCGCCGGCGGTCGAAGGGCTGCGCGCCCTCGGCCTCGTCCGCCGGGCCGGAGGCCCTGCGCCGGATCGCGGGCAGCGCGAGGGCCAGCGGGAAGACGATGAGGACCGGGATGCCCGTGAAGACCCAGCGCCAGCCGAGGTGCTCGGTGACGGTGCCGGAGGCGAGCGGCCCCACCACGGAGGGGATCACCCAGCTCGCGGCGAAGGCAGCCATGATCGCGGGGCGCAGGCGCTCCGGGTAGGCGCGGCCGACGACGACGTACAGCGCGACGATCACCAGTCCGCCGCCGAGCCCCTGGACGGCCCGGCCCGCGATGAACATCCACATCCCGGTCGCGCCGCCGGAGAGCAGCAGTCCGGCGGCGAAGGCACTGATCCCGGCCGCGAGGGGGCCGAGCGGCCCGCTGCGGTCGGCCCACTGCCCGGAGAACACCATGGCGAAGAGGCTGGTGGTGAAGTACGCGGAGAAGGCGAAGGCGTACAGCGGGACCCCGTGCAGCTCGCGCGCGGCGACGGGCATCGCGGTGCCCACGGCGGTCGCCTCGAAGGCGATCAGCAGGACGACGGAGACGATCCCGATGCTCAGGGCGCGGTAGGTCCGGCCCAGCACGCCCTCGGTGGAGTCCCCCGCGCGGTCCCCGGCCCCTCCGGTCCGCGCGCCCGTGGCCAGGACGTCGGCGGGTATGTCGTCGGCGGGCAGGGCGGCGGGCGCGACATCGGCGTCGCGCGGGTCCAGGGCGGTCATCGCACCAGGGTAAGGGGCAAACGCCCGGTTGATCCCTGTCGCAGGGAGGGGGCGGGGTGGTCCGATGGTCGTAGGTCTCCCGTTCGGACCGGGCTGGACCGGGGAGCGGGGCCGGCCGCCGTGCGTCGGATCCCGCCGGGTCAGGGAGCGGGGCCGGCCGCCGTGCGTCGGACCCCGCCGGGTCAGGGAGCGGGATCCGGTGCCGTGCGCGGCGGGGCGGAGGAGGAGGTCGGGGACGGCTCGGCGAGGACGCCGCGGACCGCGTCACGCAGCCAGCGCTGGGCGGGGTCGTTGTCGAGACGGGGGTGCCAGCTCATGTGGTAGCGCAGCGGGGGGATCTCCTGCGGCGCGGGCAGGATGCGCAGCGCGGGGTCGGAGGCGTGTTCGGCGGCGATGCGGTGAGGGAGGGTGGCGACGAGGCGGGTGCCCGGTACGGCCAGGGGGGCCACGGAGTGGTACGGCACGGACAGGCCGGCCGTACGTGGCCTGCGGAGCTGGTCCAGCAGATCGTCGACCGCGGTCTGCCGGCCCCCGACGGTGGCGACGATCACGTGCCTGGAGGAGAGGTAGTCGTCCAGGGTCAGTCCCGGTCCGTGGGCCGGTCCCGGTTCGTGGGCCGGTCCCGGTTCGTGGGCCAGTGGGTGGTCGTGCGCCATGACGCACATGAACCGGTCGTCGAACAGGTGCTCGCTGCGCAGGCCGGGTGAGGGCTTCCTGGTGGCGTAGAAGAGCAGGTCCACGAGGCCGTGGTCGATGTCCTCGAAGACGCCGTCGTGCCACCTGCCGAAGTCCAGGGTGGAATGCGGCGAGTCCCGGAAGACGCGCCGGCAGAGGGCCGGGACGAAGACCGAGGCGTAGTCGGTCCCGGCGATCCGGAAGGCCTCGGCCGCGTCCGCCGGTTCGAAGGTCTCCGGTGCGAACAGCGTCTCCAGCCGTGGCATGACCCCGCCGAGCTGACGCTGGATCCGTTCGGCGCGCGGGGTGAGCCGGTAGCCGCCCGGCGTGCGGACCAGCAGTTCGTCCCCGAAGGCGTCCCGCAGCCGTTGCAGGGCCCGGCTCATCGCCGGCTGGCTCGTCCCGGCCAGCTCGGCGGCACGGGAGACGTGCCGCTCCGCCAGCAGAGCCGCCAGGGGGCCGAGCAGGTTCAGGTCGGTCCGCTCGATATGCGTCATGCGCATATTCTGTATGCCAACGATTCATTGGACAAATAGTTCCGGCGTGGCGAAGGGTGGTACCGACGAGAGGTCGTCGCAGCGTGCGACAGAACGCCGCGACGACTCGCACACACAGGGAGCGGACATGACGGATACGTCGCGCGACGGGCACGGCGTCGCCACGGTGACCGGCGGATCGAGCGGCTCGACGGGCGGGGCCATCGAGTCCGGGTCCCGGCTCGCCGCCGTCGTCGACCTGCTGCGCACCTCCCCGCTCGACCTGGGCGGTGACCCGCGCAGGATGCGGCTCGTCTTCGACGAGATGATCGCCTCCCATCCCGTCCCCGCGGACGTGCGGACCACGGCGGCCGGCCTCGGCGGCGTGCCCGCCCTCACGGTCACCGCGGGCGACGGCGATCCTTCGGGGACGGTGCTGTTCTTCCACGGCGGCGGCTACGCCCTCGGGTCCGCCGCCGCGAGCGTCAACCTGGCCGCCGACATAGCCCGCCGCTCCGGCACCACCGTGCACACGGTGGACTACCGGCTCGCACCGGAGAACCGCTTCCCGGCAGCCGTCGACGACGCCCTCGCCGCCTACCGCGGGCTGCTCGAACGCGGTGTCCCGGCCGGGACGATCGCGGTGAGCGGCGAGTCCGCCGGCGGAGGACTCGCCCTGGCCCTGCTGGTCGCGGTCGAGGAGGCCGGGTTGCCGCAGCCGGCGGCGGCCGCCGTTCTCTCCCCCTGGGTGGACCTCACCCAGTCCGGCCGCAGTCACGAGACCAAGGCCTCCTTCGACCCGGCCCTGACCCGGCAGGCGCTGACCATCCGTGCGGACGACTACCTCGCGGGCGCCGACCCCCGCTCGCCCCTCGCCAGCCCCCTCTTCGCCGGTCTGCGGGGACTGCCCCCGCTGCTCATCCAGGCCGGAACCCACGAGGTCCTCCTCGACGACGCGCTCCGGCTGGCCGCCAGGGCCGCGGACGACGACGTGGCGGTCACCTTGCAGACGTTCCCGGGCGCGCCCCACGTCTTCCAGGGCTTCGCCGCCGTCCTCCCCGAAGGCGCGCGGGCCCTGGACGACGTCGCAGCCTTCCTGCGGAGCCACCTCGGCGGCCGGCCGGCCTGACCGGGAAGCGGTCGCCCCCCGAAGCGGCGGAAGCGACCGGCCGGCGCCCAGCGCCTCGGCCGGGGCTCCAGGGCGCGGAGCGCCGAAAGGGGCCGGGCGGGGCCAGGTGGGCCCGGCAGGGCCGGGTGGGGCCAGGTGGGGCCGGCAGGGCCGGGTGGGGCCGGGTGGGGCCGGCAGGGCCGGGTGGGGCCGAGTTGGGGCCAGGTGGGCCGGACGGGGCCAGGTGGGGCCGGCAGGGCCGGGTGGGGCCACTGTGAACGGCGTATGGCAGTCGCATTGCGGGCCCGTCGAACCCCTTGAGCCCGCCGCCCCGGGCCCGTACGGTCGTGACAACACCGAGGCACCACACCTCGGCCGTGTGCCCGAGAGGTTCAGGGGCTCGACTGCAACTCGAGTTACACCGGTTCGAATCCGGTCACGGCCTCAAGAAGAACGCGGCGCTCGCGCCGTACGGAACACGGCGGCGGCCGTCCCCATGGTGCGGGGACGGCCGCTTTCGCGTGCTCCGGGCACGCGCCGGTCCGGCCCGCCCCCACACCGGAGCGCGGGACGGGCCGGACGGGGGACGGCGGCGGCCTCAGCCCTTCGGTGCCGCCGCCACCGCTGCCTGCGGCCGGACCGGGAGGCGGTTGATCGGGCGGCCGGTCGCGGCGCGGACGGCGGCGGCCACCGCCGCCGGGGAGGTGACCACCGGCACCGCCGAGACGGGCTTGGCGCCGAAGGGGGCGACCACGTCGCGCTCCTCGACCAGCTTCACGATGCGGATGTCCGGGGCGTCCAGGGCCGTCGGCAGCGCGTAGCCGGTGAGGTCGGGGTGGCGGACCAGGCCCTTGGCGGTGCGGAGGTTCTCGGTGAGCGCGGCGCCGATGCCCTGGGTGACGCCCGCCTCGATGCGCGCGGCGAGCTGGGCCGGGTTGAGGACCCGGCCGACGTCCTGGGCCACGGCCATCTCGACGACCCGGACCGAGCCGAGCTCGATGTCGACGTCGACCACCGCGCGGACCGCGCAGAACGCGAGTCCGACGAAGGCGTCGCCCTGGCCGGATTCGTCCAGCGGCTCGGTGGGGTGCGGGCGGCACTGGGCGGTCGCCCAGAGCTCCTTGCCGTCCAGCGCCTCGGTGACCGTGGTGGAGAGCACCCCGTCGTACGAGGTGATCTTGCCGTCGGCGATCTGGAGGAGCTCCACGGACATGCCGAACTTGTGCGCCAGCGGCTGGAGAAGCTGGGTGCGGACCATCTTCGCGGCGCGCTCCACGGCCCCGCCGGAGACCCAGGTGTGGCGGCCGTGGGCGGCCGGTCCGGCCGGGGGCTGGTCGGTGTCGACGGAGGCGACGTGGACCTCTTCGACGCCGAGGGTCTCCTGCACGATCTGGCGGGCGAGGGTGGTGAAGCCCTGGCCGGTCTCGACCGCGGCGCAGAGCACGGTCGCGACGCCGTCGTGGACGCGGACGGTGGCGGTCGAGACCTCGTCGGTGCCCTCCGCCCCCAGCATGTGGACCATGCCCAGCGCGTAGCCGACACCCCGGCGGACGGCTCCGGGCTCGCCGGCGCCCTCCGGGCCGCCCGGCAGCAGCCACTCCTCCTCGGGGGTGTCCTTGGGCAGCGTGGGCAGCGGGAAGTTCCGTACGGCTTCGAGGAGTTCGGCCACCGGGGCCGGGCAGGTGACGGTCTGGCCGGTGGGCAGGATGTCGCCGGTGGAGAGGGCGTTGCGGGCCCGGATCTCGGCGGGTTCAATGCCCAGCTTGGCGGCCAGCTTGTCCATCTGGCCCTCGTACGCGGCGCACACCTGCATCGCGCCCTCGCCCCGGACGTGTCCGGAGGGCGGGTTGTTCGTACGGACGGCCCAGCCCTCGATGAAGGCGTGCGGGACGACGTACGGTCCGCAGGCGAACGCGACGGCCGCCGCGAGGGATTCGGAGGACGCGTCGGCGTACGCCCCGGCGTCCAGCAGGATCTGGGCCTCCACCTTGACCAACCGGCCTTCGGCGTCCGCGTGGTGGCGGTAGCGCAGCAGGGTCGGGTGGCGGTGGGAGTGGCCGAGGAAGGACTCCTCGCGGGTGGCGGCGAGTTTCACCGGGCAGCCGGTGCGCAGGGCGAGCAGGCCGAGCGGGATCTGGAAGCCGGGGTCCTCGCGGTCGCCGGTCGCCCCGGGGACGCCGGTCACCACGACCCTTACCCGGTCCGGTTCGAGGCCGAAGCAGGCGGCGGCGAGGTCGCGGTCGGTGTGCGGGTCGGTGGAGGCGGTGTACAGCTCGACGCCGCCGTCCGGCCGGGGCACGGCGAGTCCGGCCTCGGCGCCGATGGGCGCGGGGTCCTGGCGACCGATGCGGTAGAGGCCGTCCACGACGACCTCGCCGGTGGCCTCGGGGTCGCCGTAGCGGAGCGGGATGTGGCGGACGAGGTTGCCGTCGGGGTGGAGCGGTTCGGCCTCGAACGCCTTCTCCGGGTCGGTGACGGGCTCCAGGACCTCGTACTCGACGGCGATGGCGGCGGCGGCGAGGCGCGCGGTGTCCGGGTGGTCGGCGGCGACGGCGGCGATGGCCTCGCCGTGGTGGCGCACCAGGTCGGAGGCGAAGACCGGGCGGTCCACGACGTGGCGGCCGTAGAGGGACTCGCCGGGAATGTCCTGGTGGGTCACGACCGCGCGCACCCCGGGCATCTCGGCGGCGGCCGTGGTGTCCACGGACACGATCCGGGCGTGCGGGTGCGGAGACCTGAGCACGGCCGCCCAGAGCAGGCCCTCCGCCCAGAGGTCGGCGGCGTACGGGAAGGTGCCTTCGGCCTTCGCCCGGACGTCGGCGTGCGGCAGCGAGGCGCCGATGCCGAGTACGGGCGCCTCGGGGCCGGGGGTGCCGGACGCGCCGTCGGTCCGGGGCAGGGTGGTGCTGGTCGCGTTGGCCGCGGTGGCCGCGTCGCTGGTCACGCCGCCTCCTTGTCGTTCGCTCCGCCGCGGCGGCGGCTGGGGGTGCCGGTGACGATGACCTGAGGGCCGGCGTCGCGGTGACGCCGGTACGCCGGGCGCGCGTCCACCGAGGTGGACGCGCGGAGACCGGTACGGACGGACGGGGAGGGGGCGGCGGGGCTCACCGCGCGTCTCCCTGGTGCGGCGGGGCCTGGACGCCACCGGCGCCGGGTGCCGCCTGGTGCGGGATGCGCGCCTCGGCGGCCTCCGGGGCACCCGCGGCCGCCTCGGCGCTCGCGGCGCGGGACGCCACGACGTCGCGTACGGCGTCGAGCACGCCCCGGTAGCCGGAACAGCGGCAGAGGTTGCCGCAGAGCGCCTGGCGCGTCTGGAGCTCGCTGGGGGCGTGGTTGCCCTCCAGCAGGTCGTGGACGGTCATGGCCATGCCGGGGATGCAGAACCCGCACTGGACGGCTCCGCACTTCGCGAGTGCGCGCTGCACGTCGGAGGGTTCCCCGTCGACGGCGAGCCCCTCCACCGTCCGGACCTCGCTGCCGGCGGTGGTGGCCGCCGGGACGAGGCAGGAGGCGACGAGACGGCCGTCGACCTGGACGTTGCAGGCACCGCACTCGCCCTGCGAGCAGCCGTCCTTGGCGCCGGCCAGACCGAGCCGCTCGCGGAGCACGTAGAGCAGCGACTCGCCGATCCAGGCGTCGGCGACCGGGCGGTCGACGCCGTTGACGTGCAGGACGTACGAGGCGCTCGGGTGCTCGCTCGCCGGCGGTACGGCCTCCGGCGCGGGCAGGGCCCCCTCGGCGGCGAACCTCTCGGGCGCGAACTCCGCGGCCGGGACGGGGACTTCGCCCTCGGCCGGGGCGGGGTGCGAGCCGCCGTCCGGCGCGTCCGGGGCTCCCGGCGCGTCCAGGGCCTCCGCGCGGTCGGGGCCCCCCGGGGCTTCGGGGGCGGCCTCCGGCGCGGTTGCGGGTCCGTCCCCGGCCTCCGCCACGTCCGCCTCCGGGGCGTCCGGTACGGGGGTGCCGGCCGCGTCCACCGGCTGCCCGTCGGGCAGTTCGGCGTCCGGTCCGGGGTCCGCCCCGGAGTTCGGCTCCGCGTCCGCCGTGGACGCCGGGGCGGGGTCCTGCTCGAACTCCGGCTCGAACTCCGGCGTCGGCTGCGGCTCCTGCCGCGGCTCCGGCACGAGCGCCTGTTCCGCCGCGGGCTCCGGCGCGGGCTCCGGCGCGGGCTCCGGCTCCGGCGCCTGTTCCGGTACGGCGAACTCCTGGGTCGCCCAGGGCGCGGGCGCACCTCCCGGCAGCGTGGCCGGCGGGGTGGTGCCGGTGTACCACTGGTTCAGGGCCGGGGATGCGGCGAACTCCCCCGACTCGTCCGGCAGTTCTCCGTCGGCGACCGGGATCGTCCACTGTCCGGTGTGCCCGACGGGGTCCGCGTGCCCGGTGTGGTCCGCGCGCCCGGAGAGGTCCACGTGCCCGGTGTGGTCCGCGTGCCCGAGGTGCTCGGCGTGCGCGGGGTGCTCCGCGTGCCCGGAGAGGTGCACGTGCCCGGTGTGGTCCGTGTGCCCGAGGTGGTCGGTGGTGTCGTCGTGGACCTGGCCGCCGCCGTGCTCGCCCTCGTAGGGCCGCTCCTCGTAGGGCTGCGCGTAGGCGCCGGGCGCGGTGTACGGCGGGTACCCCTCGTGGCTCGGGGCCGTGTCGTAACCCGAGGGCACCCCGTAGGCCGAGGCGCCGGTCCCGTCCGCCCCCTCCGCGCCGCCGAAGTTCCACTGCGCGGTGTGGTGCCCGGTGGAGTGGGTCTGCTCGTACGGGGCGTACGGGCTCTGCTGGTTCGGGTCCGGCCAGTGCACCGCGTCGGGCGCGCCCGCACCGTCCCGCGGGTGCTGTGCGTCCGGGTGGTCCTGCTGCGGCCGCGCGTTCCAGCCGCCTCCGGCGGCCGGGTCGTGACCGGCGGCGGGCGTCAGCGGCAGGATCATCGGCGGTACGTAGCCGTGGCCGGGGGCGGCCAGCGGGGCGTCGGCGAGGTCCTCCGGCGACAGGTGGACGAAGGCCGTCGCGTCGGCGTCGTACTCGCCGCTCTGGCGCGTCGGCTGCCAGGACCCGTAACGCGGCTCGGGGTCGTACTCCCCCTGCTGTCCGTGCTGTTGGGGGTTTTCCTCGTTGGTCACGACAGTGCCCTCCCCAGCGCGCGTCGGGCCAGCGCGGCGACGGTGCGCCGCAGGTGCAGAACGGCGGGTGGCAACGGTGGTGGCGCCTCCCCTTCGGCCGACGGTACCTGGTCCGGGATGCAGGCCGCGGCGACGTACTCGCCGAAGGCGGCGAGGGCGTCGGGGGCCAGACCGCGCGCCCCGTCCCAGTCGATCAGCGAGGCGATCCACCGCTCGGCCTCCAGCGGGCGCAGCGGCATCGGCGCGATGGCACCGACCGCGCACCGCACTCCGCGGCGGGCCGGGTCGAGCACGATCGCGACGGACGCCATGGCCCGGCCGGGTCCGGTGCGGCCGGTGGCCTTGAGGAACACCTGCGGGGCGTGCAGCAGCGGTACCCGGACGAAGGCGATCAGTTCGGCGGGTTCGAGCAGTTCGCGCCCGGCGAGCAGGTAGGAGACCGGCATCTCGCGGCGGCGGCCGCCGGGTCCCGCGATGACCAGTTCCGCCTCGAGGGCGGCCAGCACGGGCAGGGTGTCGCCGCTCGGCGCCGCGCTCGCGATGTTGCCGCCGAGGGTGCCGGCGTTGCGGATCTGGGGCGGACCCGCGGCGCGTGCGGAGGCGGCGAGCGCGGGGATCAGCGCGGCGAAGTCGGGGCGGCCCATGCGGGCGTGGGTGAGGCCGGCGCCGAGGAGGGCGTGGCCGTCCTGGTAGTTCCAGCCACGCAGCTCGCTGATGCGGCCGAGTCCGACGAGCCCGGAGGGGCGCAGCAGCCCCTGGTTGACGGCTGCCATGAGGTCCGTGCCGCCGGCCACCGGGACCGCGGCGGGCATGGCGCCGAGAGCCGCCACAGCCTCGTCGATCGATGCAGGCATTGTCACCGACTGCGTCGCCTGCGGTGCGTGCGTGGTCAACCCAGCTGCCCCTTCCCGGTGTCCAGGCCCTCCGGCCCGTTCCGCCGTACGGTACGTGCTCACAGCCCGGACGTGGCAACTCTGGCACATCTTCCGGCAGGTCCGGCGCGAGGGTCCACGAAGGTTGTATCCGTCACCGAACGGACCGAAAATCCTGGTTCGTACTACTTCGGTACGGGGTGCGAATGGCCACTCCTCGGCGCGTCGTGGACGGCCGGACGCGGGGGCGCGGAGAACCGTTCGTCCCTGACGGCACGCGGTGCGGGACGGTCCGGGCCGGTCCGCCGGCTCCGGGCCGAACGCAAAGTTTCGGCCAACTCGCGCATCGCCCGGACCGCGTCCGAATCGGTCCTCCGGCGCTCCCGTACGGCCGGACCACCCCCGGATTCCGCCGGACCGGGGGCGGAATCGGGGGCGGGCGGAATCACACGACCGGGGGTGCGCCTTCGAGGGGGTGGCCGCCGATTCCGGGGCGGCGCTGCCACGGCAGCGGGCCGCCCGGCGGGCGGTAGCCGACGCCCAGGGCGTCCAGGCGGGCATAGTGCGTGTCCATACGGGCGGTGAATCCGGCGAAGTCGCGGGCGGCGGGGGCGGGCAGTTCGGTCCAGGCGACCTCGGCGAGGGCGGCGAGGCGCGGGTAGACCTGGTAGTCGACGCGGGCACGGTTCTGCATGACCTCGGTCCAGGCGTTGGCCTGGGTGCCGAGGACGTGCCGGGCGGCCTCCTCGGAAAGGCCCGGCGGCACCGGCTCGAAGCGATAGATGTCCTCCAGGCTGCGGACCCAGCCGATGGGGATCGGTTCGTCGGGGCCGCCGTCCTGCCGGTAGTCGAGGTAGACCTGCTGCACCGGGCACATCACCACGTCGTGGCCGGCCTCGGCGGCGGCGACGCCGCCCGCGTACCCGCGCCAGGAGGAGACGGCCGCGCCCTCGGCGAGCCCGCCCTCCAGGATCTCGTCCCACCCGATGAGCCGGCGGCCCCGGGCGGTGAGCCAGCGGTCGAAGTGACGGATGAACCAGGACTGGAGGCCGTCCTCGTCGCCGACGCCGAGTTCCTCGATCCGGGCCTGCGCGGCGGGGGACGCCTTCCACTCGTCCTTGGGGCACTCGTCGCCGCCGACGTGCACGAAGGGCGAGACCTCGGCGGGGAAGAGGTCCAGGATCTCCTCGAACACGCCCTCGTAGAACCGCAGCACGGCCTCGGTGGGGGCCAGGACGTGGGTGCTGACGCCCCAGCGGTCCCAGGGCGTGAGGGCGGCGGTGTCGGTGACGTCGGTGTTGCCGAGCTCCGGGTAGGCGGCGATGGCGGCCTGCGAGTGACCGGGGATCTCGATCTCGGGGACGACCCGGATGTGCCGCTCGGCGGCGTACGCGACGATCTCGCGGATGTCGTCCTGGGTGTAGAAGCCGCCGTACGGGGTCTCGTCCCAGAGGTCGGAGGAGCGGTGGCCGTACTTGGTACGGGACCGCCAGGCGCCGCGCTCCGTGAGACGCGGGTGGCGCTTGATCTCGACGCGCCAGCCCTGGTCGTCGGTGAGGTGGAAGTGGAAGACGTTCAGCTTGTGCGCGGCCAGCAGGTCGAGGTGGCGCAGCACGTCGTCCTTGGGCGTGAAGTGGCGGGCGACGTCGAGCATGAAGCCGCGCCAGGCGAAGCGCGGGGCGTCCTCGATCTCGACGGCCGGGACGGCGGGCCGGGCGCCGGGGGCGACGGGGGCGCGGCGGAACGCCCCGGGGCCGAGGAGCTGACGGAGCGTCTGGGCGCCGTGGAGGACCCCGGCGGGGCCGCCGCCCGCGATCGTCACGCCGGTCGCCGCCCCGGCGGTCAGCCGGTACTCCTCGGGCTCCAGCGTGGGGTCGGTGACCAGCTCCACCGCTCCGGGGCCGCCGCCCTGCCCCGGGGCGAGCGGGAGACCGAAGGCCGCGCCGAGGGTGGAGCGCAGCAGGCGCTCGGCCGGCCCGGCGCCGGGGCCGGCGGTGAGGGTGGTGGCCGTGTCCAGGACGAACGGGGCGTCGCCGCCCGTGCGGACGCGGCGGGGCGCCGGCACGAGGCCGAGGGCCGTGACCGTGTCGGCGGGCGCGTCCGCGCCCGCCGGGGAGAACGTGTCCGTGTGCATGGGGCGCATCCTTCATCACACCGGCCGGAAACGGAACCATTGGTCCGGACCAGGAGGAGAGGCGCGGCACACCGACGCGGACTCCGGGGGACGGCCGCCGGGCACAGCGGATCCCCGTGCCGCACGCCTCGGCGCGGCACGGGGATCCGGTGCTCTCCGGGGTACTCGACGGGGACGGGGAGGACCCGGCCGCCGGGCTACTTCTTGTCCTTGCCGCCCTTGTCCTTGTCGCCGCCGGCGCCCATGGACTCGTAGATCTCCTTGCACATCGGGCAGACCGGGTACTTCTTGGGGTCGCGCCCCGGCACCCAGACCTTCCCGCACAGCGCGACCACGGGGGTGCCCTCCAGGGCACTCGCCATGATCTTGTCCTTCTGGACGTAATGGGCGTAGCGCTCGTGGTCGCCGTCGCCGTTCGACACCTGCGGTGTCGGCTCTACGAGGGTCCCCGTACCTGCCCCGCGCTCGGGCTCAAGAGTGCTCATAGGCGCCAAGGGTACTGAAGAGCGCGGCCGTCAGTTCAGCGAAGGGTCGTCCGGATACGTTGCGATCATGGCCAGTTCGCTGCGCTGGCGCCGCAGGACGGCGCGCCAGAGCTTCTCCGGGTGCGGGGAGGCGACGTCGCCGGGCTCCGAATCGACCACGTACCAGGCGCCTTCGTCGAGCTCGGTCTCCAGCTGGCCGGGGCCCCACCCAGCGTATCCGGCGAAGATCCGGAGCGAGCCGAGGGCCGCCGCGAGCAGTTGCGGCGGGGTCTCCAGGTCGACCAGGCCGATCGCGCCGTGCACCCGGCGCCAGCCGAGCGGGCCCTCGTCACCGGGGATCACGGCCACCCCGAGCGCGGAGTCGAGCGAGACGGGGCCGCCCTGGAAGACCACGTCCGGCGCGCCCGACAGGCCGGCCCAGGGTTCGAGGATGTCGCCGACCTCCACCGGGGTCGGGCGGTTGAGGATCACGCCGAGCGACCCCTCCTGGTCGTGGTCGAGGAGGAGCACCACCGCGCGGTCGAAGTTCGGGTCCGCGAGAGCGGGTGTGGCCACCAGCAGCCGGCCTGTGAGGGAGGACACCTCGGTCATGGGGAAATGATCCCGCATCCCGGGCCCGCGCGGGGGCCAACTCGTCCGGCCCGTGCCGCGGCCGGGCGGCACGGATCGGGCGCGCGGGGGCACGGGGGAGCGCACGGGCCGGGCCGGCACGGGCCGGCCCCGGGACGGTGACGCTGCGCGAGGCCGGACGTGCGGAGCGTGTCGCGACGGAATCCCTGCGCCGGTACACGCCGCATCGCCTGCCGACAGGGGGGTAGGAGCCGATTACCCTTTTCTTCGGCCCCCTGCCCGACCACTTCGGAACGCGAGATTCATGACCGGCACAGACGATGTCCTGCTTGTCCACGGCGGCACCCCGCTGGAGGGCGAGATCCGCGTCCGAGGCGCCAAGAACCTGGTGCCCAAGGCAATGGTCGCCGCTCTGCTCGGCAGCGGTCCCAGCAGGCTGCGCAACGTCCCCGACATCCGTGACGTGCGGGTCGTCCGGGGTCTGCTGCAGCTGCACGGCGTGACGGTGCGCCCGGGTGAGGAACCGGGCGAGCTGGTCCTGGACCCGACGCACGTCGAGAGCGCCAATGTCGCCGACATCGACGCCCACGCGGGCTCGTCCCGCATCCCGATCCTCTTCTGCGGCCCGCTGCTCCACCGCCTCGGCCACGCCTTCATCCCCGGGCTGGGCGGCTGCGACATCGGCGGCCGGCCCATCGACTTCCACTTCGACGTGCTGCGCCGCTTCGGGGCGACGATCGAGAAGCGGGCGGACGGCCAGTACCTGGAGGCCCCGCAGCGGCTGCGCGGTACGAAGATCCGGCTGCCGTACCCCTCGGTGGGCTCCACCGAGCAGGTGCTGCTGACGGCCGTGCTCGCCGAGGGTGTCACCGAGCTGTCCAACGCGGCCGTGGAGCCGGAGATCGAGGACCTCATCTGCGTACTGCAGAAGATGGGCGCGATCATCTCCATGGACACCGACCGGACCATCCGGATCACCGGTGTCGACAAGCTCGACGGGTACACCCACCGGGCGATCCCGGACCGCCTGGAGGCGGCTTCCTGGGCGTCGGCGGCGCTGGCGACCGGGGGCAACATCTACGTGCGCGGCGCCCAGCAGCGTTCGATGATGACCTTCCTCAACACCTTCCGCCGGGTCGGCGGGGCTTTCGAGATCGACGACGAGGGCATCCGCTTCTGGCACCCGGGCGGCCCGCTGAAGGCCATCGCACTGGAGACGGACGTCCACCCGGGCTTCCAGACCGACTGGCAGCAGCCGCTGGTGGTGGCGCTCACGCAGGCGACCGGCCTCTCCATCGTCCACGAGACGGTGTACGAGTCCCGCCTCGGCTTCACCTCCGCGCTCAACCAGATGGGTGCGCACATCCAGCTGTACCGCGAGTGCCTGGGCGGTTCCGACTGCCGCTTCGGCCAGCGCAACTTCCTGCACTCCGCGGTCGTCTCCGGCCCGACGAAGCTCCAGGGCGCGGATCTGGTCATCCCGGACCTGCGCGGCGGCTTCTCGTACCTGATCGCGGCGCTGGCGGCCGAGGGCACCTCGCGGGTCCACGGCATCGACCTGATCAACCGGGGCTACGAGAACTTCATGGAGAAGCTCGAGAAGCTCGGCGCCAAGGTCGAGCTGCCCGGCGGTTCGCTGGTCTGACCCGCCCGATCGACGCAAGCCCGCCGCCCCGGCCCCCGCTCCGACGGGACCGGGGCGGCGGGCTCTCCGCGTACGTGGCCCGTACACACACCCGGCCCGGGGAACGCCCCAGGCGCCCGCTGCGGCGCACGGGAGGCCCTGACGGCCCTCCGGGGCCCGGAGAGGGGCCCGCGGGCCCGTACGGGCGGGTGTGGGCGGTTCCCGCCCGCTCGCGCGAGTAGGCGGGGCGCATATGCCGGAGGGCGGCCACCCTGGTCCGGGTGACCGCCCTCCGACGCGCCTGGGGACTTACTTGCCCTTGGCGGCTTCCTTGAGCTTGGAGCCCGCGGAGACCTTCACGCTGTAGCCGGCCGGGATGTTGATCGGGTCGCCGGTCTGCGGGTTACGAGCGGTGCGAGCGGCACGGTGGGTGCGCTCGAAGGTCAGGAAGCCGGGGATGGTGACCTTCTCGTCGCCCTTGGCGACGATCTCACCGACGGTCTCGGCGAGCGCGGCCAGCACGGCGTCGGCGTCCTTGCGGGTCACCTCGGCACGGTCGGCCAGGGCGGCCACCAGCTCACTGCGGTTCATGTTGTTACTCCCGTGTTCTTCTTGCCTGTGAGGCGTGAGATCGAAGCCGATGCTGCCAGGGCCCTCTGACAGTCCCCGGACCCGGGTCTGATGTCAGACCCTCGCGCCCGATTACGCATCCTGCCCCCACCTGCGGCGGGAAAGCCAATCCGGAACCCTCCGGTGTCACACGGAAAGCGTCACGGTCCGTCGATGGTCACGTTCCGTCGACTTCCTGGAGCGGTGCGCAGCGGATGCGGAGCCCGGGCGATGATCGACCGTGTACCCGCTGCCCGCAACCCTAAAGGCGCGTTTGGGACACCGCGACCCGCGACGCGCCGTACGGCGCGTACCGGGAGAAGCGCGGCACCGCGCGCGGAGCCCGGGCCGGGGCGCCGCGCGCGGGTGGTCGCGCGGGAAGGTCAGAGCTGTCCGGCGGGGGCGGACTCGGTGACTCCGGCGGCCTTGGCGGCGGCGCGCACGGCGCCGGCGACGGCCCCGGCGACCTTGTCGTTGAAGACGGACGGGATGATGTAGTTCGCGTTCAGCTCGTCCTCGGCGACGACATCGGCGAGGGCCCCGGCGGCGGCGAGCATCATCTCGGTGTTGACGGTGCGCGACTGGGCGTCGAGGAGGCCGCGGAAGACGCCCGGGAAGACCAGCACGTTGTTGATCTGGTTCGGGAAGTCGGAGCGGCCGGTGGCCACGACCGCCGCCGTCTCGCGGGCGACCGTCGGGTCCACCTCGGGGTCCGGGTTGGCGAGCGCGAAGACGATCGCACCGTCCGCCATGGCGGCCACGTCGTCGCCGTCCAGGACGTTGGGGGCGGAGACGCCGATGAAGACGTCCGCGCCGACGACGGCCTGCTTGAGGGTGCCGGTGACGCCCTCCGGGTTGGTGTTGTCGGCGATCCAGCGCAGCGGCGAGTCGGGCTGCGCGGCGACCAGGTCCTCACGGCCCGCGTGCACCACGCCGTGGATGTCGGCGACGACCGCGTGCTTGACGCCCGCGGCGATGAGGAGCTTCAGGATGGCCGTACCGGCCGCTCCCGCACCGGACATGACGACCCGTACGTCACCGATCCCCTTGCCGACCACGCGCAGCGCGTTGGTGAGGGAGGCGAGCACGACGATGGCGGTGCCGTGCTGGTCGTCGTGGAAGACGGGGATGTCGAGGGCCTCGCGCAGCCGGGCCTCGATCTCGAAGCAGCGCGGCGCGGAGATGTCCTCCAGGTTGATGCCGGCGAAGCCGGGGGCGATGGCCTTGACGATCTCGACGATGGCGTCGGAGTCCTGGGTGTCCAGGCAGATCGGCCAGGCGTCGATGCCGGCGAAGCGCTTGAAGAGGGCGGCCTTGCCCTCCATGACCGGGAGCGCGGCCATCGGGCCGATGTTGCCGAGGCCGAGGACGGCGGAGCCGTCGGTGACCACGGCGACGGAGTTGCGCTTGATGGTCAGGCGGCGGGCGTCCTCGGGGTTCTCGGCGATCGCCATGCAGACGCGGGCCACGCCCGGGGTGTAGATCATCGAGAGGTCGTCGCGGTTGCGGATGGGGTGCTTGGACGCCATCTCGATCTTGCCGCCGAGGTGCATCAGGAACGTACGGTCGGAGACCTTGCCGAGCAGGACGCCGTCGATGGCCCGCAGGCCCTCCACGATCTCCTCGGCGTGCG
The DNA here is from genome assembly GCF_053596135.1 of Streptomyces sp. NPDC001770. Taxonomy (NCBI): domain Bacteria; kingdom Bacillati; phylum Actinomycetota; class Actinomycetes; order Kitasatosporales; family Streptomycetaceae; genus Streptomyces; species Streptomyces sp. NPDC001770. Next base: position 140,536 of record NZ_JBSFFN010000015.1, read on the forward strand.
CGGTGGAGGAGGCCGCGATCGTGACGTCGATCCGCAGCTTCTCGTGGCCGGAGGCGGTCACGTCGAGGCCGGTCACCGAGCCGCCGGAGGACTCCACGGCCGTGGTGAGCTGAGAGACCGCGGTGCCGCTCGCGGGCACCTCCAGCCGGACCGTCATCGAGTACGAGACGCTGGGCGCCGTTGCCATGGCCGTGTCCTTCGCTTTCCTGAGCTTCATTGCTTCTGCGGCGGGGGCGAGCCCCGCACGCGCCCACGATCGTCGCACCTACTGGCGGGTAGCCGGTAACCACTGCCGCAGTACGAAAGATCACTTCCGTGATGCGAGAGGCGGCGGAGCGGGAGTCGTGGATGCTCCCGCACGTCCCGCGCAAAGCAGAACAGGCCCGCGCCACCGTGAGGTGACGCGGACCTGTCTTCTGCGTGAGCGGCACCGACCCGCCATGCTCGCCTCGCGGCAAGAGGTCGCTCGTAGCGACGAAGGTTGGGCCCGGGGGCTTGGATCGAGCCGGTGCCGACACCAGGCTAACAAACACCCGTGAGAAGTGATTCCCCCGCAGCGGGTTGACTCTCGCGGTTCGTGTTCCGGCGGGTGTCCGGGGCGCCGCACGGGTCCCGCCGGGGCGCCGCACGGCGGCCCCGGAACCCGTGCGGCGCCCGGCCCGTCAGTCCCGCAGCAGGTCCGGCACCCCGTCCTCGTCGGGCAGGTCGGCGGCGGCCGAGATCACCGTCAACTGCTGCGTCGCCCGGGTGAGGGCCACGTACAGCACGCGCAGTCCGGCGGGGGACTCGTCGGCGATCTCCGCCGGGGAGACCACCACCGTGGCGTCGTACTCGAGGCCCTTGGCCTCCAGGCTGCCGAGCGCCACCACACGCTCCCCCAGGCCGGCCAGCCACTCCCGGGCCTGGACGCGGCGGTTCATCGCCACGACGACACCGACGGTGCCGTCGACCTGGTCGAGCAGCCGGCGGGCCTCCTCGCGGACGGAGTCGGCGAGCTCCTGGTCGCCGACGGTCGCGAAGCGCGGTTCGATTCCCGTGGAGCGGACGGCGGACGGCGACTCCATGCCGGGCATGGCGAGCGCCAGCACCTTCGCCGCCAGCTCGGCGATCTCCGCGGGGTTGCGGTAGTTCACGGTGAGCGTGAAGCGGCGGCGGGGGCGGTTGCCGAGCGCCTCGTCGCGGGCGGCGGCGGCCTCGTCCGGGTCGGACCAGGAGGACTGCGCCGGGTCGCCGACGATGGTCCAGGTGGCGTGCCGGCCCCGGCGCCCGACCATCCGCCACTGCATCGGCGTCAGGTCCTGCGCCTCGTCGACGATGACGTGCGCGTACTCGGTGCGCTCCTCCGCCAGGCGTTCGGCCCGCTCGCGGCGGGTCTCCTCGCGCTGCGGCATCAGCTCCTCGAGGCCGGAGAGCTGGTCGAGCGGGTCCAGGTCGCGCTTCTTGCGGGGCCGCGCCGGGGCGCCGAGCAGGGCCTGGAGCTCGTCGAGGAGCGCCACGTCGTGCACGGAGAGGGGGCCCTGGCCGTCGGCGCCCAGGCGCTTGAGGGAGCGCGAGAGCCGGCGTACCTCGCCCTGGTTGAGGACACGGCGGGACCAGCGGGCGAGCCGCTTCTCGTCGGCCATCGCGGCGAGCACCCCGCGCGGGGTGAGCTCGGGCCACCAGGCGTCCAGGAACTCGAGGAACGGGGTCTCGGTGGAGACGTCGTCGTCGAAGGAGGAGCGGAGCTCGGCGGCGAGTTCGGGGTCGGTGTAGCGACCCCGCCCGGAGGACTTGCTCCAGAGCGCGTCGAGCAGCAGCTTGCGGGCGCGCGGGCGCAGCAGGTTGACGGGGGCGGAGCCGCCCAGCGCGTTGTGGCGGATGCGCTGGAGTTCGTCGGCCTCCAGCTCGACGCGGGCGCCGAAGGCGACGACGCGCAGCCGGGTGGGGGTCGCGGCTCTCGCGCCGCCGGGTGCGGCGGCGGGTGCCGTCGCTCCGTCGCCGCCGTCGCCGTCGCCGAAGGAGAGCTGGCCGTCCTCGCGGGGCGCGGTGCGCGGTGCGGGCTGGTCGAGGGCGCCGCGCGAGGCCTTGCGGAGCACCTGGAGCATCCGGGAGGAGCCCTTGATGCGGGCCACGGCGGGCTCGTCGTAGGTGGTGGCGCCCGCGACGCCGGCGGCCTCGTCGGAGAGGGAGCCGACCGCGCGGATGGCGACCTGCCCCTCCTCGCCGAGGGAGGGCAGCACGCCCTCGGTGTAGGCGACGAGCAGCGGGGTCGGCGAGACGATCAGGATGCCGCCCGCGTACCGCCGCCGGTCCTGGTAGAGGAGGTACGCGGCGCGGTGCAGGGCTACGGCGGTCTTGCCGGTGCCGGGGCCGCCGGTGACCTCGGTGACGGAGGCGGCGGGGGCGCGGATGACGAGGTCCTGCTCGGCCTGGATGGACGAGACGATGTCCCGCATGGTGTGGCTGCGGGCCTGGCCCAGCGCGGCCATCAGGGCGCCGTCGCCGATGACGGGCAGCTTCTCGCCGTCCAGGTACGCCGTCAGCTCGGGGCGCATCAGGTCGTCCTCGACGCCGAGGACGCGGCGGCCCCGGGAGCGGATGACGCGGCGGCGCACGACGCGCCCGGGGTCCTTGGGCGTGGAGCGGTAGAACGGCGCGGCGGCCGGGGCCCGCCAGTCGATCACCAGCGGCGAGTAGTCGGCGGCGAGCACGCCGATCCGGCCGATGTGGAGCGTCTCGGCGATGTCCGCCGTGTCGTCGGGGCGTACGGCCCCGTCGGCGGGCTCGACCGAGGTGAAGGCGCCGTCCGGTCCGCGTTCGCCGTCCTTGCCGAGGAGCAGGTCGACGCGGCCGAAGAGGAAGTCCTCGAACTCGCTGTGCAGCCGGTTGAGGTGAATGCCCGCCCGGAAGACCTGGGCGTCCCGTTCGGCGAGGGCGCCGGGGGTGCCGACCTGGCCTCGCTTGACGGCGTCGTGCATGAGGAATTGAGCCTCGTCGATCTTCTCTTCGAGGCGGTCGTAGACCCGGTCCAGATGATCCTGTTCGACACCGATTTCCCGGTCCCGCAGAGAATCGACAGCGGCATCCTGCGCGGCCACCGAGGCCCCTTTCTGACGTGCGTTGGGCAGCCGTCAACCGTACGCGACGGGGGGCCGGTGCGCATCAGGCGGGGCGCCCCGATCGCGTACGGGGACCCGGTCGGACGAGGGCGCGCCGGATCAGAGCGTCGGGGGGTTGTCGTGCAGGAGCCGCTGGAAGAGCCGGTGGGTGCGCCATTCCCCGTCGATGTACAGGAATCCGGGGGCCTCGCCGAACTCCTCGAAGCCGTTCTTGGTGAGCACCCGCTGGGAGGCGGTGTTGTACAGCAGGGTCCCGGCCTCGACCCGGTGCAGCCCGAGTTCGTCGCGGGCGAGGTCGCAAATCCGGCCGACCGCCGCGGTCGCGAGGCCCCGCCCGGTCTCGGCCACGTCGACCCAGTAGCCGAGGACCCCGCTGTGGAAGGCGCCGAGGGCTATGCCGGAGAGGGTGAAGTTGCCGACCGCGCGGTCCTCGCCGTCGACGATCACCCAGGCGCCGGCCCGGCCGGCCTCGCGGTCGGCGAGGATGCCCGAGAGGCGCTGGGCCTGGCCTTCGGCGGTGTAGAAGATCTCGGGGCGCACGGGTTCGAAGGGCGCCATGTACGTGCGGCTGCGCAGCAGCGCCCCGGCGAGCGCGGGGGCGTCGGAGGCAACGGTCGGGCGCAGGAATCTGTCGGCGGTGAGCGGGTGCGGTGCGTCGTTCATCCCGGCACGCTACCGTCCCGCCGGACACCGTCCGAGCGGGGGCTCAGTCGCCGTACTTGCTGTCGGCCGCCGGGTCCAGGGCCAGCCGGTAGCCGCGCTTGACGACCGTCTGGATCAGGCGGGGCGAGCCGAGGGCGGAGCGCAGCCGGGCCATCGCGGTCTCCACCGCGTGCTCGTCGGTGCCGGTGCCGGGCAGGGCCCGCAGCAGGTCGGCGCGGGAGACCACCCAGCCGGGGCGGCGGGTCAGGGCGTGCAGCAGGGCCATGCCGGCGGGCGGTACGGGGCGCAGCGCCCCGTCGACGAGGGCGGCGTGGCCGCGGACGGTCACCTGGTGGCCGGCGATCGGCAGGGTGCGGGAGCGGGCGGGGAGCTGGGCGCAGAGGAGCTGGACGAGCGGGCCGAGGCGGAAGCGTTCGGGCTGGACGGTCTCGATGCCGCGGGCCTGGAGCGGCAGTGCGGTGACGGGGCCGACGCAGGCGACCAGCAGGTCGTCGTGGAGGGCGCCGAGGACCTCGGGGGCCATGCCGCGGGTCCGGGCGCGGTCGAGGAAGGAGGCGGCGGCGGGGGCGCTGGTGAAGGTGATCGCGTCGAGGCCGCGGGCGGCGGTGAGGTCGAGCATCCGGTCGAGCGGGGCGATGTCCTGCGGCGGCATCCAGCGGTAGACGGGGACGTCGATGACCTCGGCGCCCGCGGCCCGGAGGGTGTCGGCGAAGCCGGGGAGCGGTTCGCCGTGCAGCTGGAGGGCGACGCGGCGGCCGTCCACGCCCTCGCCGAGGAGGCGTTCGAGCACCTCGGCCATGGACTCGGAGGCGGGTGACCAGGCTTCGGTGAGTCCGGCCGCCCGGATGGCGCCCTTGACCTTGGGGCCGCGCGCGAGGAGTTCGACGCCGCGCAGCCGTTCCAGCAGCCGGTCGCCGATGCCCCAGCCGTCCGCCGCCTCCACCCAGCCCCGGAATCCGATGGCGGTGGTGGCGACGACGACGTCGGGGGCGTGGTCGATGAGTTCCCTGGTGGCGGTGAGCAGTTCGCTGTCGTCGGCGAGCGGCACGATCCGCAGGGCGGGGGCGTGCACGACCTGGGCGCCCCGGCGCCGGAGGAGCGTACCGAGCTCCTCGGCACGGCGGGCGGCGGTCACTCCGACCGTGAAGCCCGCGAGGGGGCCGTGCGTCGCTTCGTCTTCCTGCATGGCGTGTTCTACCCGGCTCTCGTTCCCGCGGTCGCTGCCGCTGTGCGGTGGACCGAGCCTGCCAACCCCGCGTGACAGGCTCGGTTCCCCCGTATTTCCCGCCCGTTACGTCGTACGACGCCTGGTGGTCGCCCCCGGAGGGCGTCTGACAGGTTCTCAGACCTCGGCGAGGCCGAGCGGGGCCTGGGCGGGGGCCGCCACCGGGCGGCGAAGGTATACCGCCCAGGTGAGGACGGAGCACACCGCGTAGAAGGCGAGGAAGGACCAGAAGGCGGCCGTACCGGCGCCGGAGGCCTGGAAGGACTGACGGAACGCCAGGTTGATCGCGAGCCCGCCGACGGCGCCCACGGCGCCGATGAGGCCCATGGCCGCCCCGGAGAGCCGCCGTCCCTCGGCGGCCGCCGCGTCGCCGCGCAGGCCCCGGGCGACCGCCTTGGCGTGGAAGATGCCCGGGATCATCTTGTACGTGGAGCCGTTGCCGAGTCCGGAGAGGACGAACAGGGCGATGAAGCCGACGAGGAAGAGCGGCAGCGACTCGGTGCCGGAGGCGTGCACGACGACGCCGGTGGCCGCCGCCATGGCCACGAAGTTCCCCAGGGTGATGCGGGCGCCGCCGTGCCGGTCGGCGAGCCGGCCGCCGAGGGGGCGGATCAGCGAGCCGAGCAGCGGGCCGATGAAGGTGAGCGAGGCGGCCTGGAGCGGGGTGCGGCCGAACTGGGTCTGGAGGACCAGGCCGAAGGCGAAGCTGAACCCTATGAAGGAGCCGAAGGTGCCGACGTAGAGGACCGCCATGATCCAGGTGTGCGCCTCGCGGACCGCCTGCTTCGCGGCCCCGGTGTCGTTCCGTACGGGGGCGAGGTTGTCCATGTACCGGGCGGCGCAGAGCGCGGCGAGGACGATGAGCGGGACGTACACGCCGAGGACGATCCGGGGGTGGGTGGCTCCGGCGGTGCCGATGACCAGGAGGCCGATGAGCTGGACGACGGGGACGCCGACGTTGCCGCCGCCCGCGTTGAGGCCGAGTGCCCAGCCCTTCTCGCGGAGCGGGAAGAAGGCGTTGATGTTGGTCATCGAGGAGGCGAAGTTGCCGCCGCCGATCCCGGCGAGTGCGGCGACGGCCACGAAGGTGGCGTACGAGGTGCCGGGCTCCATCACCGTGAACGCGACGGCGGTCGGCACCAGCAGCGAAAGGGCGCTGATCACCGTCCAGTTGCGGCCCCCGAACCGGGCGACGGCGAAGGTGTACGGGACCCGGACGACGGCCCCGACCAGGGTGGCGGTGGAGATCAGGAAGAACTTCCCGGCCGGGTCGATCCCGTACTCCGGTCCCATGAAGAGGACCATCACCGACCAGAGGGACCAGACGGAGAAGCCGATGTGCTCGGAGAGGACGGAGAACCAGAGGTTCCGGCGGGCCACCCGGCGGCCCCGCTCCTGCCAGAAGGTCTCGTCCTCCGGGTCCCATTGCTCGATCCAACGGCCAGCCATCACGCGCCTCCACAAGGGGTCGGGGTGTTGCTCCCGACGCTAGGGAGTGCGCGTTTCCGCGCGGTGCCGTGAGGTGACCGGTGCGCAACCTTGCTCTCACCGGGCCGCGGGGGGCCCGGTGAGAACGGAGGTGCCGTGCCCGGCGGTCAGTGCCGGTGGTGGCCGCCGCCGGCCGCCGCCGTCGCCGGTACGGGGGTGGGCCTGGCGGGCTTGCCGGAGGGCCAGAGCCGCGGCCTGCGCTTCGCCGCGACGTCCTCCACCCAGCCGAAGGCCAGGATCGCGAGCCCTATCAGCGGCCAGATCAGGATGAGGCTCAGCCCGGTGTAGAGGCCGTCCGCGTACGGGCCGAGGTGCTCGTCGACCCAGCCGATCCTCCACATCTGGTCTATCAGCGGCACGGTCGCCATGAGCAGCAGGTTGTGCCATATGTAGATCGTCACGGCACGGTTGTTGGCGAGCGTGACGAGCCCGTCGTACGGGGCGAGGCGGCCGGGCAGCTTCTCCCAGGACGGGGCGTACTGGAGCAGGATCAGGCAGAACCCGAAGGACCAGGTGGCCTGGGCGAGCGGGATCTCGTCGAGGTTCCAGCCCTCGTCGGTGAGGTGCCCGGAGGCCCACCAGATGCCGAAGCCCATGATGATCGCGGCCGAGGAGACGGCGAGGTAGCGCGGGACCTGCTTGAGCAGTCCGTCGTGGTGCGCGAAGCCGAGGATCCAGCAGGAGGCGAACACCGTGAAGTCCACGACGCCTTCGCCGGTGGCGCCCGGGATGGTGACCAGGCCGGTGCCGAAGACCGCGGTGAGGCCGATCGGCGCGAGCATCGTCACCCAGGGCAGCTTGCGGAACGCCTTGAGCAGCAGCGGGGACGCGATCACGAACCAGAGGTAGGCGCGGATGTACCAGAGCGGTCCGGCCGCCTGGTCGGCCCAGCTGCTTTCGAACCAGCCGCCATCGGAGCCGCTCACCTCGGGGTACGGCGGGGAGCCCACCGGCAGGAGGTAGCTGCCCAGGCGGATGAACCACCAGAGCCCCTCCTCCTTCACGGGCTTCCAGCCGAGCCAGAGCATCGTGGGCAGGGCGAAGGCGGAGAACAGCCACATGGGGGGCAGCAGGCGCCGCACCCGGCTGCGGATGACGCTCCAGGCGGGGCGGGCCAGCGAGCGGGCCATCAGCGACCCGGCCAGGGTGAACATCACGCCCATGGACGGGAAGAGGACGGTCAGCCAGGCCCAGCCGAAGAGGTGGTAGACCACCACGCGGACCAGGGCGACGGAGCGCAGCACGTCCAGGTAGCGGTCGCGGGCCGGCCGCTTCGGGGCGGCCTCCCCGGCGCTCCCGGCGTTCCCGGCTTCGGGTGCCTCCGGCACGGCCGGTCCCCCGGCGTGGCGCCCGTGGTGCGGGGCTCCGTCACCCGGGTACGTAGCGCCGTCACCCGGGTACGCGGCGCCGGAGCCGTCGCCGAGGTAGCTGCCGGGGCCCGTGGCGTACGGCAGCGAGGGCGCGGGGGTTCCGGGCGCCCGGTGGGCCTGCGGGGGGCGGCGGTGTGCCGCGGGGGCGGGGACGCGCAGCCGCGCGGTGTCCTCGCCCCTCGGGGTGGGTTCGTTCCAGCTCATCCGACGGTCCTCCGGTGGTCGGCGCCGACGGCGGCACGCGCTCCCGGTGCCGCGCCGGGGGCGTCCAGCACGCCGGTGCGGCGCAGCTTCTGCCAGCGCAGCCGGCCGCCGGTGAGGGCGGTGATCCAGGACTGGAGCAGTACGACGTACATGAGCTGCCGGTAGAGGATCTGCTGGAGCGGCAGGGAGATCAGGTGGGTCATGCGTTCCTTGTCGAGCCGGAACGCGTAGGCGGCGCAGATGACCTGGACCAGCAGCACGCCGAACCACGCGGCGACGGTCTTGCCGGTGGGGCCGAAGATCAGGCCGTACACCAGGAAGACATCGATGAGCGGGGCGAGCAGCGGGGCGACCACCATGAAGAGGGAGACGAACGGCAGGCCGACGCGGCCGAAGCGGCCGGAGTGGCCGCGGTCGAGGACGGCGCCCCGGTGCTTCCAGATGGCCTGCATGGTGCCGTAGGACCAGCGGTAGCGCTGGGACCACAGCTGCTGCACGGACTCCGGTGCCTCGGTCCAGGCGCGGGCGTTCTCCGAGTAGACGACGTCCCAGCCGTCGCGGTGGAGGGCCATGGTGATGTCGGTGTCCTCGGCGAGGGTGTCCTCGCTCATGCCGCCGACCCGGTCCAGCGCGTCGCGGCGGAAGGCTCCGACCGCGCCGGGGATGGTGGGCATGCAGCGCAGGACGTCGTACATCCGGCGGTCCAGGTTGAAGCCCATCACGTACTCGATGTGCTGCCAGGCGCCGATCAGCGAGTCGCGGTTGCCGACCTTGGCGTTGCCCGCCACCGCGCCGACCTTGGGGTCGGCGAAGGGCTGCACCAGCTCGCGGACGGTGGACGGCTCGAAGACGGTGTCGCCGTCCATCATCACGACGATGCCGTAACGGGCGTGCGCGATGCCGTTGTTGAGCGCGGCGGGCTTGCCCGCGTTCTGCTGGCGCACCACGCGGACGTTGGGCAGCCGCATGTCCTCGACGATGTCGGCAGTGCCGTCGGTCGAGCCGTCGTCGATGACGATGACCTCGATCGGGTGGTCGCTGGCCATCAGGGAACGGACGGTCGCCTCGATGCACTTGCGCTCGTTGTACGCGGGCACGAGCACCGACACGGGCTGGGTGACGGGCTGGTCGCCCCAGCGGAAGTTGCGGCGGCGGACCCGGCGGGCGTGCACGAAGGAGAGCAGCAGCATCAGGCCGAAGCGGCCGATGACGAGGACGCCGACCACGGAGAGGCCGGCCACCAGGACGCCGGTGACGTCCTCGGAGAAGCCGACGGCGGTGACGAAGATCTTGCCCTTCCAGAGCGCGGCGCCGCTGACCGGGGTGAGCGCGCTCGGGGCACCGAGGGCGGTGGTCAGGTTGGTGAACTCGTACCCCTCCTCCTGCATGGAGGGCAGGAAGCGGTCGAGCGCGGCGAGCGTCTGGGAGCGGTTGCCGCCGGAGTCGTGCATCAGGACGATGGCGCCCTTGCCGTGCTTGGGCGTGGCGTTCTTGATGATCGTCCGGACGCCGGGGCGCTTCCAGTCCTCGCTGTCGGTGTTGTTGACGACGGTGAGGTAGCCGCGACTGCCGATGTACTGGGCGACGGGCCAGGACTTGTCGTCCATCGCGTCGGCGAACGAGGAGTACGGCGGCCGGAACAGGGAACTGTGCACACCGGCGGCGCCCGCGAGGGCGAGCTGGTTCTCGGAGAGCTCCCAGTCGATCCGGCTGGTGGACTGGTAGGAGAGGTCGGGGTGGTTGAAGGTGTGCAGGCCGACCTCGTGGCCCTCGTCCACCATCCGCTTGACGAGTTCCGGGTAGCGGGAGGCCATGGTGCCGGTGACGAAGAACACGCCGTGGGCGTGGTACTCCTTCAGCTTGTCCAGCACCCGGGGAGTCCACTCAGGGTCCGGGCCGTCGTCGAAGGTCAGCACGATGTGGTGGTCGGGGATGCGGACCGAGGTGGCGGGCTCGGTCTTCGACCGGGCGTCGATGACGGGGCCGCCGTCGAGGATGTGCTCGGGTACCTGGTCGGTGCCGACGGGGTTGCGGACGCGGTGGTCGGCGGCGATCTCACTGTTCACGTAGCCGCGCAGCACGAGCATCGCGAGCAGAGCCACCAGAAGCAGGAACGGCAGGAGATAGCGCAGCGGCAATCGACGCTTGGCCTTCGCCTTGCGGCGACTCCTGACCAGCGGTGCGGGCTGAGTCATTTACGAGGTGCTGCTTTCTGCTGGTGCAGTCGGGTCGGTGACGGGGTCCGTCGGATCCACGGGCGTGACCGGCGGATCGACCGGATCCGTGGTCGCTGCGTCGGTGGGCGGCGCGGAGACCGAGGCCGGCGCGGAAGGCTTGGTGCTCGTTCCGCCGCTGCTCGCGCCCGATCCGGCCGGCCGGCCGGTGGTGGAGCTCGCGGCGGGGTTCACGGCGGACGACGGGGCGACGGAGGTGCTGGTCGACGGGCCGGTACCGGCCGGGTCGGCGTTGCCCGTGGCTCCGGCGTCGGGCGTCGGACCGGTGGTGGCGCCCGGGTCGGTGGCGCCGGAGACGCCGGCCGGGCCGGAGGGGTCGGCGGAGGGCGCGTCCGCGTCCTTCTCCTTGTCCCCGCCCTTCTGCTGCTCCTGGCTGGTGAGCGGCAGCCACGGGGCCGCGGAGCTTCCGCCGAGGAGTGAGAGGACGAGGATGGTGGCGAAGGCGGCGCAGCCCAGGGCCACCAGCCAGCCGGCCCGTCGGAAGTTCTTGCTCCGGCGGCCGCTCTCGTCCACGAAGACGGGGCCGTCCGAAGCCTCCTGCGTTCCGGGTTCGGCCTTGAGCTCGGAGAGCTGACGTCCCAGCCCGTCCAGCTGGATCGTCACGTCATGAGGCTCATGGCTGTGCCCGGTCCGGGTGCCTTCTCGCCAATTTTCCACAGGTGTACGCACATCCCCCACTCAATGATTCCGGCACACATGAATGACTGGTTTCATGCCGTCGGACTGGGTCCCCACCCCGTCCGCGCACCACGTTCCCCATGTGCCCGGACTGATGAATGTAGCGCACGCCGCTGACGCCAATGTCCCCGGATCGGGTTGTTCTTCACCCCTGGGACGCCATCGCCGCGGCGTCCGCTTCGGGCAGCCAGGAATCAGGTGGACGCACCATCCACCCTTCTGACGACTGAAGTTGAACAGCTGCGGTACGGAGTGCGTCCAGACCCGGGTGCCGCATCCCCTTCCGGTGGACCAGCAGGAGCGGGGAGAGCGGGACGGGGCGTACGAGGGGGCGGAGCACGGTACCCGGAAGCGGAGGAAATCCGACAACTGCGAGCACCGGGTGCCCCGTCTTGGCCATGATCCGTTGAAATTCGGCCACTCCTACCGCAAGCGGAGTGGGCGGTGCCAGATGGATGCCCCACTCTTCGAAAAGAAGAGCGGCAAGGCCGGTCCACTCCAGCGTGCGCGCATTGCCCGCCCCGGCGTAGACGGTTTCCCCGGCCAGGTCGGCGAGGGCGACGACCTCGCGTGCCGCGAGAGGATGAGCGGACGGCAGCAGGACGGCCATCGGCTCGTAGCGCACCGGCAGCGTGGTCAGCCCGGCGCGGACGGCGGGGTCGAGGCCGCCGGCCCGGCCGAAGGAGGCGTCCAGCCGCCCGGCGAGGATCTCGCCGGCGGCCCAGGTGAGACCGGACTCGAACCGCGCCATCAACTCGCACTCCGGGGCGAGTTCGCGCGCCCGGTCGAGCACCCGGGCGGCGGTCATCCCGTCCGTGTTCAGGTCCACGAGGAGCGGCCGGGCCGCCGCGTCGGCGAAGGCGGCCCCGAGGGCGGCGTGCGCGTCGAGCACCCGGCGGGCGTGCGGGACCAGCCGTTCGCCGTCCGGGGTGAGGACGACCTGCCGGGTGGTACGGACGAACAGCGCGGTCCCGAGCAGCCGCTCCAGCCTGCGGATGTCCCGGCTCAGCGCCTGCTGGGCCAGGTAGAGGCGGGCGGCGGCCCGGGTGAAGTGCAGGTCCTCGGCGACGGCGAGGAAGGCGCGCAGCAGCCGGGGGTCGAGGTCGGGGACGGTCACCGGGGGAATCTACAACACAGGTGCGTCAATCGGCCCGGGACCGGTGTTGGACCGGCGGGCGGTGCGCGGCCGAGGCTGTCGGAGTGCCGAACCCTGCTCCCACCACCGCCTCCCGTCCTTCCGCGCCCTCCTCCTCCCCCATATCCGCGGGGCCCGACGGGTCCCACTCCACCCGGCCCACGGCGCCCGACGCCTCACCCACCCCCACCCCTGCCCCTGCCCCTGCCCCTGCCCCTGCCCCCCGCAACGCGTACCTGCGGCTGCTGCGCACCCCGGGTGCCCGCGCCTTCACGGCGGGGAACCTGCTCGCCCGGCTGCCGATCGGGATGTTCAGCGTCAGCGCGGTGCTGATGATCGCCGGGTCGCGCGGCTCGTACGCCCTGGCGGGGGCGGTGACGGCGACGGGGCTGGTGGCGACGGCCGTGGTGGCCCCGCTGACGGCCCGGCTGGTGGACCGCTACGGCCAGGCCCGGATCGCGGTGCCCGCTACCGCCCTCGCCGTGTCCGGCTCGCTCGCCCTGGCGCTCTGCGTCCGCCTGGGCGCCCCCACCTGGACCCTCTTCGCCGCGTACGCGGCCACGGCCACCGCCCCCAACACCGGCGGGATGTCCCGGGCCCGCTGGTCGCATCTGCTCCGGAACGACCCGGCCGCGCTGCACACCGCCAACTCCTTCGAGCAGGCCGCCGACGAGCTCTGCTTCATGCTCGGCCCGGTCCTCGCCGCCACGCTCTGCGGGGCCCTCTTCCCGGAAGCGGGCACGGTCACCGGGGCGGTGCTGATGATGGCCGGCATCCTGATCTTCGCCGCCCAGCGCTCCACGGAGCCGCCGGTGGCTCCCCGTACCGTGCGGACGCGCTCGCCGTTCCGCTCCCCCGGCATGCCCGCGCTGCTCGCCGTGTTCCTGGCGACGGGCGCGGTCTTCGGCACGATGGAGGTCGTATCGATCGCGCACGCCGGGGGTGCCGTCCTCGCCCTCCAGGCGACCGGCTCCTGCGTGGCCGGGCTGCTCTACGGAGCGCTGCGTCCGGCCCGCGACCCCGGCGGCCGGCTGGCGCTCTGCCTCGCCGCGATGACCGCGCTGATGTGCCTGCCGCTGCTCGCGGTGGCCACCACCGGCTCGCCGCTCATCCTCGGGCTCTGCCTGCTGGCGGCGGGCGCGGCGACCGCGCCGACCATGGTGACCGGCATGACGCTCGTACAACGCCTGACCCCTGCCACCCAGTTGAACGAGGGCATGACCCTCGCGGTGACCGCCCTGCTCGGCGGTGTCGCCGCCGGTTCGGCAACCGGCGGCTGGCTGGTGGAACACGCGGGCACGGTCGCGGGGTATGCCGCCCCCGCCTGCGCCGCCGGACTGGCGTTCGCGGTCTCGGCCGTGGGTACGGGACGGGCCGGCCGGGCGGGACGCGCCGGGGCCGCCACCGGATGACCCGGGAACCCCGTCCACGTACATGAACACGGGATGAGCTGGGGCTCTCGCGCACGGTCTTGACGGCTTCCTGGTCTGTACCTATGGTCACCGGCCAGCAGGCGTGTTCAACCCCCAGAGCTTCGTTCACGTACGAGAACGGATGGCCTCCACATGCCAGTCACCCCCGCGCTCTCCCCCACCCCCGCACCCGGCTCCCCGATCCGCCGCCGCCCCCTGCGCCCAGGGCTGCTCCTCACCGTGGCCGCGGCGACGGCGGCGCTCGTCGTCGGCTTCCTCTCGGGTCCCGCGGCCCCGCGCGCCGAGGCGGCGCCCACCACCTTCACCCACCCGGGAGTCACCGTCTCCCGGGGGCAGTTGGACTTCGCCCGCACCCAGGTCAACGCCGGGGCGCAGCCCTGGAAGGGCGCGTACGACCAGATGATCGCGAGCGGCTACGCGAGCCTGAGCCGCACAGCAAAGCCCCGCGCGACCGTCGAGTGCGGTTCCTACTCCAACCCCAACAACGGCTGTACGGACGAGCGCGAGGACGCGATCGCCGCGTACACCGACGCCCTCGCCTGGTACATCACCCGCGACGAGCGGTACGCGAAGAAGTCCATCGAGCTGATGGACGCCTGGTCGGCGACGATCACCGGCCACACCAACAGCAACGCCCCGCTGCAGACCGGCTGGGCGGGCTCCTCCTGGCCCAAGGCCGCCGAGATCATCAAGTACACGTACACCGGCACCTGGGCCAACTCCGCACGGTTCTCGACCATGCTGCGGAACGTCTATCTGCCACAGCTCATCAACGGCTCGAACTCCAACGGCAACTGGGAGCTGTCGATGATGGAGGCCGCGGTGGGCATCTCCGTCTTCCTGGAGGACAAGACCTCCTACGACAAGGCCATGGCGAAGTTCCGCACCCGTACGGCGGCCTACGTCTACCTCGCCTCGGACGGCGCGGTGCCCAGGACCGTGCCGAGCCAGAACCTCGACACCACGGCGAAGATCGTCGCCTACTGGCAGGGCCAGTCCACCTTCGTCACCGGGCTCACCCAGGAGACCTGCCGCGACTTCACGCACACCGGGTACGGCATCTCGGCCATCTCGCACATCGCGGAGACCAGCCGCATCCAGGGCCAGGACCTCTACGGCACGGACGTCGGCGAGCGGCTGCGCCAGGCCCTCGGCTTCCAGTCCAAGTACCAGCGCGGCGAGGCCGTCCCGAGCTGGCTCTGCGGCGGGTCCCTGAACCTCGGCCTCGGCCCGGTCACCGAGGTCGGCTACAACGCCCTCCACAACCGTCTCGGCATCGCGATGACCAACACCCAGGCCCTGACCGAGCAGAACCGCCCGGCCGGCAGCAACAACCTCTTCGTGGCCTGGGAGACCCTGACCCACGGGGACAACCCGAACTGATCGGGGGGCTCACGGCTGGTCCGGCCGGTCCGGCGGGTACCTCACCCGGACCGGTCGGCCCGCCATGGAGGTTTACACCGGATGCCCGGCACCCAGCCGGGCCACCGCGGCGGAGAACCCGGCAGGGTCCGCTGGGGTGGGCTTCACGAACCACCGCCTCCGGCGGCCGGGACGATGTCGGCGAGCCGCGGCGAGCGCCCCGAGTCCCGCCGATTCGCTGACGCACGTCGCGGACATCGTGGGGCTCACACCTCACGGTCGTCGCGATGGCGCCCCAGGGCGCGGCCGAAGCGTTCCGAGACCGCGGGCATGATGCTTTCGCCGTCCGCGGGCCTGTCCAGCCCGAAGACGTAGCCGGGGAAGTCGAGTTCCTTCTGCACCGCCCAGATCGCCTCGTGTTCCTGCGGCGGAAGCACCTGGACCGGGTCGCCGACGGCGATCCAGCCGATGGGCACCGTCGTGTCCGGGGGCAGCACGGTGCGCAGGTGCACGATTCCGTTGATCCGTACCTCGGATCGGGTGCCTATGCGGGCCCCGTTGAAGACCCGGCTGCCGGCCGCCAGGAACACCTCGTCCTCGGCCGTGCACCCGGTCAGGTACGAGCCGGGGCCGACCAGGACCGAGCGTCCCAGCAGCAGGGGGTCCCGGCGGGTGCCGCGCAGGACCGCGTTCTCCATGACGATGCATCCCTCGCCGAGTTCCACGGCCCCGCCCTCGGCGGTCAGTACCGCGCCGAACAGAACCCGGCAGCCGGGACCGACGCGTACGTCCCCGCAGAGGGTCGCCGTCGGGGCCACATAGGCCGAGGGGTGCACGGTGGGCGACATGCCTTCATGGTCGATGAGCATGTCCGGGATCATGCAGCACGTGGTTCGCCACGGCCAGGACTTTTCGCCGGCCGGGACGGAATCAGCCATCGACGAGCGGCGCGCTTCCTGCATGAGAAAAGAGAAGGAACGCGAAAAAGCCTCTGCCCCGCGAGCGGACTCGCGGGGCAGAGGCTTACATGGGGTGGTGGAGATGGCGGGAATCGAACCCGCGTCCAACGGTGCGGAACCAGGGCTTCTCCGAGTGCAGTTCGCTACGCTTTTCTCGGCCCCGGAGGTCACGCGAACAAGCCTCCGACAGGCTCAGTCACTGTTTGATTTCCTTCTGGGCCCCGTGACCGGGCTCAGAAGTTTAGATCCCTAGTTGATGCCAGGATCCGGGTCGGGATCACCCCCGGGCTGACACTCCGCAGAGTCTTCGCTAGCTGCTAATTAGGCAGCGAGAGCGAAGGCGGAGGAATCGCGCTTGGAATTGGCGATTATTGTTTGCGACATATGGTTTACGAGATCATTGCCGCTTCCTCGACTCGCTTCCCCTGCTTCGACATCCGCTGTCGAAACCGATCATCCCCATGTTGATTTTTCAAAACGCACACCCTCGCTGGGGTGCACGGCCCATCGTACGTGACCAACGCCGGACCATGCCAGCGTATTCCCGCCGGTCATCCTCCCGTCTGCCCCGGACCGCGCCCCACGAACCCGCGGGGGGCCCGGAGCCGGCCGGCCGGCTCCGGTGGCTCAGGCGCTGCGCTGCCGCCGGCGGGCCGCCGAGATGGCGCGGTTGGTCTCGCGGGTGTCCTGCTTCTCGCGGAGCGTCTGGCGCTTGTCGTACTCCTTCTTGCCCTTGGCGAGCGCGATCTCGACCTTGACCCGGCCGTCCTTGAAGTACAGGGCGAGCGGGACGATGGTGTGCCCGGTCTCCTTGGACTTCGACTCCAGCTTGTCGATCTCGGCCCGGTGCATCAGCAGCTTCCGCTTGCGCTTCGCCGCGTGGTTGGTCCACGTGCCCTGCACGTACTCCGGTACGTGGATGTTGTGCAGCCACGCCTCGTGCTGGTCGATCTGGACGAAGCCGTCCACCAGCGAGGCCCTGCCCATCCGCAGGGACTTCACCTCGGTCCCCATGAGCACGAGCCCGCACTCGTAGGTGTCGATGATGTGGTAGTCGTGCCGCGCCTTCTTGTTCTGCGCGATCATCTTGCGCCCGGTGTCTTTTTCTTTGGCCATAGTGCGGTCATTTTCGCACTACGACCCACCCCCGAGGCCACTCAATACCGTCTCGGCCCGTTCCAGGGCCCCCGTACCCACCACCAGGTCCGGGGTGATGCCCCGGCCCTCGACCCCGCGGCCGCCCGGTGTGCGGTACTGCCCGACGGTCAGTTCCGCCACCACGCCGTCCGACAGCTCGCTCGGCATCTGCACCGAACCCTTGCCGAAGGTGGGCGAACCGACCGTGACCGCGCGGCCCCGGTCCTGGAGGGCGCCGGTCAGCAGCTCGGCGGCGCTCATCGTGCCGCCGTCGACGAGCACCACGAGCGGCCGGGTCGTGTCGCCGCCCGCGTCCGCGTACAGGGCCCGCTGCGCCCCGTGCACGTCGTACGTGGCGACGAGGCCGCCGTCGAGGAAGGCGGAGGCGGCGACGACGGCCTCGCCGACCAGGCCGCCGCTGTTGGCGCGCAGGTCGAGGAGGATCCCGGCGTCGCCGGGGGCGGACCGCACCGCGTCGCGGATCTCGCCGCCCGCGCCCCGGGTGAAGGCCGTCGCCTTGATCAGCACGGTGGAGGTGGGGGCGGTACCGAGCCGGCGCACGGTGACGGGCTCGGTGGTGAGCCGGGCGCGGCGCAGGAACTCCGTGCGGGCGCGGCCGTCGCGTTCCACGCCGAGGACGACGGAGGACCCGGCCTTCTCGTCCGTACCGTCGCCGCGCAGCCGGGCCACGACCTCGGCGACGGGGCGTCCCCGGGTGCGGGTGCCGTCGACGGAGGTGAGTACGTCGTCGGCGCGGATGCCCGCACGGTCGGCGGGGCCGCCGGGTTCGACCCGGGCCACCCGCACCCGCCCGTCGGCGGTGCGGCGGGCGGAGAGGCCGACGCCGGTGTACGAGCCGTCGAGGGCCTGCTCGAACTCCTCGTACTCGCGCTCGTCGTAGACCGCGCCCCAGCGGTCCCCGCTGCGGCTGACGAGTTCCTCGGCGGCCTGGGTGGCGGACTTGCCGTCGGCGGCGGCGCCGGCCGCGACCGCCGCCAGCTCCTGGCGGTCCACGGGAGCGGAGGAGGAAGCGGACGGGCGGGCCGTCGGGCGGGGGCGGGCGGGCTCGTCGCGCGGCAGCGATCCGGTGGCCGCACCGGTGGCGAGCACTCCCGCGAACACCAACGACAGGGCAGCCCCGCGGCGCAGGCCGCGGGGCCCGTACCGGTACAAGGGCCCCTGCATGGCAGCGAGTCTAGGACAAACCCCCTGGGCCGCACGGGCGCTTCCCCGCGCGGCCCAGGGGGCGCATGTCACACCTTGAGGTACTTGCGGAGCGCGAACAGCGCGGCGACGGCGGGCATCAGAAGCCCGATCGCGAGGACCAGCGGCAGTTTGGTGATGACCGCGTCCCAGCCGATGAAGTCGATCAGGTTCAGCTTGCTCTGCAGGGAGAGGCCGGCGTCGATGAGGAAGTAGCGGGCCGCTATCAGCAGAACACAGGCCAGCAGACCGCCGATCAGCCCGGCGAAGGCCGCCTCCATGATGAACGGCATCTGGATGTAGAAGCCCGAGGCGCCGACGAGCCGCATGATGCCGGTCTCGCGTCTCCGGCTGAACGCCGACACCCGCACAGTGTTGACGATCAGCATCAACGCGATGACGAGCATCAACGCCATGACGAACAGGGCGGCGACGTTCATGCCGTTCATCAACTCGAAGAGGTTGTCCAGGATCGATCTCTGGTCCTGGACGGACTGCACCCCGTCACGGCCGGCGAAGGCGGTGGCGACGACCTTGTACTTCGTCGGGTCCTTGAGCTTGACGCGGAAGGACTCCTGCATCTGGTCGGGCGTGATGTTGCCCGCCATCTGCGTGTCGCCGAACTGGTCCTGGTAGTGCTTGTACGCCTCGTCGACCGTCTCGAAGGTGACGGTGTCGACGGCCGCCATCTTCTTGAGGTCGGTCTCGATCTCCTTCTTCTGCGCGTCGGTCACGGCGCCGTTGGAACACTTCGGCGTGTCCTGGGCCTCGTCCTTGTTGCACAGGAAGATGGAGACGTTGACCTTGTCGTACCAGTAGTCCTTCATCGTGCTGACCTGCTCGCGGAGCAGCAGCGCGCCGCCGAACAGGGCGAGCGAGAGGGCGACGGAGACCACCACGGCGAAGGTCATCGTGAGGTTGCGCCGGAGACCGACGCCGATCTCCGACAGGACGAACTGGGCGCGCATGGCGTCCTTTCAGTGCTCGATGCTCAGATGCTCAGTGCTGGGGGCCGCTCAGTGCTGGTAGCCGTAGACGCCGCGCGTCTGGTCCCGCACGAGGCGTCCCTGTTCCAGCTCGATGACGCGCTTGCGCATCTGGTCGACGATGTTCTGGTCGTGGGTCGCCATGATCACGGTGGTGCCGGTCCGGTTGATCCGGTCCAGCAGCTTCATGATGCCCACGGAGGTCTGCGGGTCGAGGTTGCCGGTCGGCTCGTCCGCGATCAGCAGCATCGGCCGGTTGACGAACGCCCGCGCGATGGCGACGCGCTGCTGCTCACCACCGGAGAGCTCGCCGGGCATGCGGTCCTCCTTGCCGCCGAGGCCCACCAGATCGAGCACCTGCGGCACGGCCTTGCGGATCTCACCGCGCGGCTTGCCGATGACCTCCTGCGCGAAGGCCACGTTCTCGGCGACGGTCTTGTTGGGGAGGAGGCGGAAGTCCTGGAAAACCGTGCCCAGTTGGCGGCGCATCTGGGGCACCTTCCAGTTGGACATGCGGGCCAGGTCCTTGCCGAGCACATGGACCATGCCCTGGCTCGCGCGCTCCTCACGGAGGATCAGGCGCATGAAGGTGGACTTGCCGGAGCCCGAGGAGCCCACCAGGAAGACGAACTCGCCCTTCTCGATGTCGAGTGAGACATCGCGCAGTGCGGGGCGGCTCTGCTTCGGGTAGGTCTTCGAGACGTTGTCGAATCGGATCACGGAGGCACCATGGTCGGCCGGGAGTATGTGTGCGTGACCCTACGCGAATGCTTCCCGACCGCGCAGGCGGCGTCTACGGATGGGTGATTTATGCCGGAACATGAGCCGGAACGCGTCGACTCGGGCCCGCCCGCCGGAACGCGCGGACGCCCTCCGCACCCCCGTCGGAACGGTGCGTGACCGGACCGCACGGCCACCCCTTCCCCCACCCCGCACGGCACCCGTTCCGGCACTCCCCGGCGGGCCGCGCCGAAAGACGCCGGAGCTGGCACAGTGGTAGGGGGAACGGTCACGCTCCCCGGAGCGTTGTGCGGACGGACAGCCGGCCGGTCGTGCGCAGAGCGATCGGGCCTGCACAGAACGGCCGGTCGACGGCCCAGGACGATTCCGCCGCGCGGGAGGAGGAGTGCGCATGACCTACGACAGACTGGTGTGCGCGAACTGTGCGGCGCCCGTGAACGAGGGCCGCTGCCCCGTCTGCCGCGCGAGCCGCGAGCGCCTGCGCCGACAGGACCAGGGCCCGCTCGGCGGGATGAACCCGACGGTGCTGATCGCCCTGCTCGTGGTGCTGGTGTGCGCGGTGGCGCTGCTGGCCCAGCAGGTGGGCTAGCTCCGGCAGCCCCGCCCCCCGTAGCTCCGAGCCCCGCCGGACGTCGCCCGGAGCCCCGCCGGACGTCGCCCCGAGCCCCGGCCGGAAGGCGCCCATGAGGCGCTTGTACGGCTCCGAGGGGCGTCGCACTCCTCCCCGCCGGGATCGAGGGCCCGAGGGGCCCCGTTCGCGCGTGAGGGCCCGGGGAGCGGTGAAGCTCTCCCCGGGCCCTCAGCGGTGTCCCCTTGGCGCTGCCTTGGAGCCGGTGGCTCAGACGGCGGTGCGACCGGCCGCCAGACGCGGCAGGAAGCGGAAGCCGATGCCGCCGGCGATCATCGTCGCGGCGCCGAGCAGCAGGAAGGTGGTCTCGGCCGCACCGGTCTCGGCGAGCTCGTCCTTGCCCTTGCCCTGCTCGACCGGCTTGTTGCCGACGCTGTCCGTGTCGGTGTTGTTCGACTCGACGCACTCGGCACCGTCGAGGGTGACGGTGCAGGTCTCGTCGCCACCCGTGGACGAACCACCGGTCGAGCCGGTGGAACCGGTCGAACCGGTGGAGCCGGTGGAGCCGGTGCCGCCCGTCGAGGTCGAGCTGCTGCCCGACGTCTCGGTGCCACCGCTGGTGACCGAGGACTCGGTGCCACCGTTGGTGACCGAGGACTCCGCGCCACCGTCCGTGACCGAAGACTCCGCGCCACCATCGGTGACCGAGGACTCCGCGCCACCATCGGTGACCGAGGACTCCGCGCCACCATCGGTGACCGAGGACTCCGCGCCACCATCGGTGACCGAGGACTCCGCGCCACCATCGGTGACCGAGGACTCCGCGCCACCGTCCG
>NZ_JBSFFN010000015.1:161949-184200 GCF_053596135.1 Streptomyces sp. NPDC001770
GGTGACCGAGGACTCCGCGCCACCATCGGTGACCGAGGACTCCGCGCCACCGTCCGTGACCGAGGACTCCGCGCCACCATCGGTGACCGAGGACTCCGCGCCACCGTCCGTGACCGAGGACTCCGCGCCACCATCGGTGACCGAGGACTCGTTGCCCGTACCGCCGTCGTCGACGCCGCCCGGGCCCTCTTCCTGGCCCTCGACGCCGATGGAAGGCGCCTGCTCGGGTGCGAAAGCCTGAGCCGCACCCGCGGCGGTCAGGGAAGCGCCGGCGGCGATGATCGCGCCGGCCGCTATGCGCGCGATACGTACGCGCGTCTTCTTCGTCATCTGCTGCTACCCCCAGTAGCCGATCTCGTCGATGGAGCAGCACTGTGCGGGACCCGGCTCTGCGGGGTTCGCTCCGAACCGGGCCGCGTACTCCGCGGTCATCCGGTCCGCCCCCACTCCCACCCGTCCCAGTCAACGCATGCTGCTCCAGCACCCTGACCAGAGTTAAGGATTACGTCAAGAGCGTTCCGGGCGATTGGTGACACGGTGGGGCTTCTGACGGTTATTCACTCCCCCGACTGTGACGCAATCACTACGCCCCCGCCCCGCACCACACGCCCCGGCCCCCGGCCCGCGCGCGCCCCGGGTACGCGGAAGGGCCCGGGCGGAGGATTCCGCCCGGGCCCAACTGCCGTACGCGTACGGTTACTTCTCGCCCTGCTTCCGCCAGCGGATGCCCGCCTCGATGAAGCCGTCGATCTCACCGTTGAAGACCGCTTCGGGGTTGCCCATCTCGAACTCCGTACGCAGGTCCTTGACCATCTGGTACGGGTGCAGGACGTACGAACGCATCTGGTTGCCCCAGGAGTTGCCGCCGTCGCCCTTGAGCGCGTTCATCCGCGCCTGCTCCTCCTGGCGGCGCCGCTCCAGCAGCTTGGCCTGGAGGACGTTCATCGCGGACGCCTTGTTCTGGATCTGCGAGCGCTCGTTCTGGCAGGAGACGACGATGCCGGTCGGCAGGTGGGTCAGTCGCACCGCGGAGTCGGTGGTGTTGACGCCCTGGCCACCGGGGCCCGAGGAGCGGTACACGTCCACGCGCAGCTCGGACTCGTCGATCTCGATGTGGTCGGTCTGCTCGACCACGGGCAGCACCTCGACGCCCGCGAAGGACGTCTGGCGGCGGCCCTGGTTGTCGAAGGGCGAGATCCGGACGAGCCGGTGGGTGCCCTGCTCGACGGAGAGCGTGCCGTAGGCGTACGGGACCTCGATCGCGAAGGTGGTCGACTTGATGCCGGCCTCTTCGGCGTACGCCGTCTCGTAGACCTCGGTCTTGTAGTTGTGCCGCTCGGCCCAGCGCAGGTACATGCGCTGGAGCTTCTCGGCGAAGTCCGCGGCGTCGACGCCACCCGCCTCGGCCCGGATGGTTACCAGGGCCTCACGGGCGTCGTACTCGCCGGACAGGAGGGTGCGGACCTCCATCTCGTCGAGCGCCTTGCGGACCGATTCCAGCTCGGTCTCGGCCTCGGCGAGGGTGTCCGCGTCGCCCTCGTCCTGGGCGAGCTCGAAGAGCACCGCGAGGTCGTCGATGCGACCGCGCAGCGTCTCGGTCTTGCGGACCTCGGCCTGGAGGTGGGAAAGCTTGCTGGTGATCTTCTGGGCCGCCTCCGGGTCGTCCCAGAGGGACGGCGCCGCCGCCTGCTCCTCGAGCACGGCGATGTCCGCCCTCAGGGAGTCCAGGTCCAGCACGGCCTCGATCGACCCCATGGTGGACGAGAGGGACTTCAGCTCTTCGGAAATATCGACGACTGCCACGGGTCCAGCGTAACGGCTGGACGGGTGAAGCTCGCCCTCCCCCGGCTTCCGGGGCCGTATGCCCTGCTCCGGCCCATGCTCCGGCACCTGGACCGGTTCCTGCCCCGGCCCCTGTTCCGTCCGCCCGCTCCGCCCGCCGCGGAGGGCGGAGCGGGCGGTGCGGGGCGGCCCGGGCCGGCGGCCGGATCTCAGGGCGTGTCGGGGGCGGAGCTGCCGCTGTCCTGCGGGGTGGCGCCGGCGTCGTCGCCACCGGTGGCCAGCCAGCCGCCCACCGCGACCGCCGCGACGAGCACCACGGTGGCCGCGCCCAGGGTGAGGCGGCGCTTGCGGACGGTGGCGGACTTGTTCCGGGCCGAGCCGGGGCGCGGGCCGGGGGCCCGGGGGGCGCGGGCGGTGCCGAGGGGGCCGCCGGCCAGCTCGTCCGGGCCGGGCACCCGCATGCTGGTGTGGGTGTCCCGGTTGGAGTCGGGCGACGCGCCCGGGACCAGCGGTACGGCGCCCCGGCGGCGCGGCTCCTCGTCGGCGGGGGTGTACTGCTGCTCGTCGTAGGCCGGACGCAGTTCCGTTTCTTCTTCGCCGGGTTCGTCCACCTCCAGTGGTCCGATGCCCGCCAGCAGAGGCAGCAGCTCCCGCAGCCGGCCGCCCAGCTCGCCGGCGCGCAGCCGGGAGGCCGGGGCCTTGGCCAGGCACTGGACGAGCAGTTGCCACAGTTCCTCGGGGATGCCGGGGAGCGGGACGACGGTCTCCGTGACGTGCCGGCGCAGCACCGCGCCCGGGTGACCGCCGCCGAACGGCGTGAACCCGGCGAGCAGCTCGTAGAGGACGGTCGCGAGGGCGTAGATGTCGACGGCGGCGCGCGGCGGGAGCCCCTCGACGATCTCGGGGGCCAGGTAGTCCGGCGTGCCGATGATCCGGGTGGTGCGGGTGCGCAGCGGGGTGTCGATCAGCTTGGCGACGCCGAAGTCGGTGAGGAGTGCGGGGTGCGAGCCGCCGGGGCCGAGCGGGCCCTCCATGTCGAGCAGGATGTTCTCCGGCTTGACGTCCCGGTGGACCACTCCGGCAGCGTGCGCGGCGGCGAGTCCGTCGGCCACGTCCGCGACGATCGCGACGGCGGCCTCGGGGGCGAGGCGGCGCTCGCGGTCGAGCCGGGTGCGCAGGTCGGTGCCGCGCACCAGGCGCATGACCAGGGCGAGGTCGTTGCCGTCGACGACGAGGTCGTGGACGGCCACGACGTGCGGGTGGTCGAGCCCGAGCAGCGCGGTGCGTTCCTGTACGAAGCGGCCCACGAGCTCCTGGTCGGACGCGAGGTCCTCGCGGAGGAGTTTGATGGCGACGGGCCCTTCGGGCCCTTCGCCGAGCCACACCGTTCCGGCGCTGCCGCGCCCCAGGATCTGGTGGGCGGTGTACCGGCTGCCGATATTCCGTGCCAAGACTGCTCCCTCAGCGGCTGGCGGTGAACCCCGGTCGACAAAGTTACGCGGCGACCGGGGGGTTGCGTGCCCCGGACGGTGCCAACCTTCCCCTCCAGGGGCGAAATGCGGCGGTTAGGACCCCGAAGGAGTCGACAAAGGTACAGAGTTGATGCGGTGCGGAGACGCGGCCGAGACGGTGCGGAGACCTGCGGGAACGGTACGGGGACGTACCGGGACCAGGACCGGCGGGTCCGGGACGCCTCAAGCGGGCGTCGCGGCCCCGCCGGTACGGCGCGTACGGCGGGGCCGCCGGGCGCGTACGGCTGCCGGT
Organism: Streptomyces sp. NPDC001770; assembly: GCF_053596135.1. Taxonomy (NCBI): domain Bacteria; kingdom Bacillati; phylum Actinomycetota; class Actinomycetes; order Kitasatosporales; family Streptomycetaceae; genus Streptomyces; species Streptomyces sp. NPDC001770. The sequence goes on from NZ_JBSFFN010000015.1 coordinate 165,496, forward strand.
GGCGCGGCGCGCCGGGTCAGGCGCTGCCGCCGCCGAGGCCGGAGACCCAGTCCGACACCGAGCCGATCGCGTCGCCGATCGCCTCCCAGTACCCCTTGCCCTGGTCGACCCAGTCCTGAAGCGGCGTCAACTCCCAGATGAGCCAGCCCGCGACGATGAGCAGCACCACGGTGAAGAGGCAGCCCTTGAGGCAGCCGAGCCCGGGGATCTTCATCGGGTTGGCGCTGCGCTGCCGGGGCTGGCGCGGTTCACGCGGGGCCGGTGCCTGCGGCTGCTGCTGCTGCGGGGGTGCGTACTGCTGGCGCTGGGGCTGCTGCTGCGGGGCGTACTGCTGGGGCGCGTACCCCTGCTGCGGCTGCTGCTGCGGGTAGTCCTGTCGCTGGGGCTGCTGCTGGTAGCGCTGCGGCTGTTGCTGCTGCGGCGGGTACTGCTGGTGCTGGGGGCGCTGCTGGGGCTGCTGCCGCTGCGGGGGCTGCTGCGGCGGCTGCTGGCGCTGGGGACGGCGGCGCAGCGGGTCGTCGGACGGGTCCAAGTACTGGACCTGGGTCTGCTCGTTGCGGTCGCGCGCGGCCTGGAGCTGGGACTGCCAGGGGTGCGCGGGGTCCGGCTGCGACGGCCCGTCCGGGCGCTGCGGCACCGGCGGCAGCACGGCGGTGGGGTCGGCCGCGCCGCCCGGGCCGCCGGGGAACTGCCCGTGCTGGAGGACGCTGGTGGCGGCGTTCGGGTCGTATCCGCCCGCACCGAAGGAGCCTCCGGAGGAGTTCGGCAGCACCTGCGTCGGGTCGGCGGCGCCGGGCGTCTCCGGTACCGGCGCGGGCGCCGGGTCCGGGGCGAGCAGCGCGCCGACACCGTCGGCGGCGGCGATCTGGCTGGAGTTGGCGTGCACGCCGATGCCCGCGGCGACGGTACGGAGCGCCCGGGCCAGGTTCTCGGCGCTGGGCCGCCGGTCGGGGTCCTTGCTCAGGCAGCGCTCGATGACCGTCCACAGGGGTTCGGGGACGGTGGAGGGGCGGCGGGGCTCCTCGCTGAGGTGGCGGTGGAGCACCTCCAGCGCGGTCCCTCCGGCGAACGGCGGGCGGCCGGTGACCAGCTCGTACAGCAGGATTCCGGCGCCGTAGATGTCCACGGCGGAGGTCTGCGGGCGGCCCTCGGCGGACTCGGGGGCCACGTACGCGGGCGTGCCGACGAACTCGTGGGTGCGGGTCAGCCCCGGGGAGTCGGCGAGCCGGGCGATGCCGAAGTCGGTGAGCATCGGGCGCATGTGGCCGTCGCGCTCGTCGAGCAGGACGTTGGCGGGCTTCAGGTCGCGGTGGACGACCCCGTCGGCGTGGCTGGCGGCGAGCGCGTCGGCGATCTGCGCGGTGAGCAGGGAGGCGGCGACCGGGGTCAGCGGGCCGTTCTCGCGGAGGTAGCGGTGCAGGTCGGGACCGTCGACCAGGTCCATGACCAGGGCGAGGAGATCCCCTTCGACCACCAGGTCACGGGTGCGCACGATGTTCTCGTGGGTGAGCCGGAGCAGCACGGAGCGCTCCCGCAGGAACCGCATCACCACATCGGCGTCGTTGGCGAGCTCCTCCTTGAGGACCTTGATCGCCACGGTCTCCCCGGGCTGCCCCGCGACGGCCGCCTCGGCCCCCGCGGTCTCCCGCTGGCGGGCTCGCCAGACGGTGCCCGTGGCGCCGCGTCCGAGGGGCTCTTCGAGCAGGTACTTGCTGCCTACGGGCCGCACGTCATGCGCTCCCTGCTGGTCGTGGTGACGGTGGTGGGTGATGGCCCGCGCTACCGGGGCCGCCCCGGATGTTCCGGCCCACTCTAATGGTGCCGAACCGGCCGCCGAGGGGTCGCGAACGGGCTGTGTTCGCGCCGTGACCCGTCGGTTTCCGGCCATTTCCCGGTGGGCCTCGGTGGCTGCCGGAACCGTCACGCGTTCTCACCGGGGAGGACGCCGACGGGGGAGGACCGGTTGCCCTCCGTGTCCGCGTACCCCTGCCCGCTACCCCGCTCCGGTAAGCGGAGTGTCCGAACCCGGGCCAAGCAGGCGCTTTTGCGCCCACACCCGACCAATCAAGATCACTTATGCATGACCCGTGGGCGTGTTGCCGGTGGCAGGTGCGAGGATGCCTCCAGCACGGAACTGCGGGAGCGGCAGCCCTGCGGTACGTGACGACCCGTACCGGACGACGCGTCCGCGCCGGGTGGGGGGCATCACAGGGAGGTCCCCTGCCGGGCAACCCGCAGAAGGGACCGCTGACGGCGATGCAGATCCGGCTGACCGTCCTCGCGCCGCGCTCCGGCCACGCACCGGCGCGCGCGTGCGACGTCCTGCTCACGGCCCCGGCGGGCACGGCGCTCGCCGCCGTCGCCTCGGCCCTCGCCTCGGCGGTCCAGGGCCCCGAGGGGTCCCTGGGCGGCGGCGCGGTGATCCTCTTCGCCGGGCGGGAGCGGCTGGACTCCCAGCGCCTCTCCCTCGGCGAGCCGCCGCTGGTCGACGGCGCGGTGCTCTCCCTCCACGCCCCCGGCGAGGACGAACCGTCCACCGACGACGCCGTCCCGGCCCGGCTGCACGTGGTCGCCGGACCCGACGCGGGCGGTGTCCACCTGCTGCACGGCGGGCAGATCCGGATCGGCCGCTCCGCCGACGCGGACGTACCGCTCGACGACCCCGACGTCTCCCGGCTGCACTGCTCGGTCACCGTCTCCGGCGACGGCCGGGTCACCGTGGCCGACCTCGGCTCCACCAACGGCACCTCGCTGGACGGCGCCGAAATCGGCACCCGGCCGGTCCCGCTGTCGGCGGGCTCCCTGCTGCGGCTCGGCGAGTCCACCCTCCGCCTCACCACCGGCCCCCGCCCCCCGGCGCTGGCCACCGCCCCCGACGGCGAGGGCCATCTGCGGGTGGCCAGGCCCGAGCCCGGCGCGACCGGGAACGACGGCCCGGACCCGGCCCACGGGCACGGTGCGTACGCCGAGGAGACCCGGCCCTCGGGCCATGACTCGCCGTACCGCCAGGAGACCTCCGGCCCGTCCTCCCGTCCCGGCGCGGAGCAGCCGCGCCGCGGCGGCATAGGGGCCTGGGCCCGCAGGCTGGCAGGCGGGCGCGCCGACCACGACTCCGCGGACGCCGGGGACGCCCCCGCCCCCCGGTCCGCCCCGGGGCACACGGGGTTCCTCGCCCCCTCCGCCCCGGCCGGCACCTGGCCGGACCCGGCGGCGGTGCTGCTGACCGCGCTCGGCCCGGGCCCCCGGCTCTGGGAGCGCGAGCCGGGCCACCCGGAGGCGCTGGCGGTCCGGCTCGGCACGACCGACCGGGCCGATCTGCCCTCGGTGCCGGTGACGGTCGGGCTGCGCGAGGCCGGTTCGCTCGGGCTCGCCGGGCCGTGGGAGCGCCTCACCGGGCTGGCCCGCTCGGTGATCGCGCAGCTCGCCGCCCTGCACTCCCCCACCGACCTGGAGATCGTGCTCATCAGCACGGACCGCAACCGCACGGCGGACGAGCGGCGCGGCGCCTGGTCCTGGCTGGGGTGGCTGCCGCATCTGCGGCCGATGCGCGGCCAGGACTGCCGGCTGCTCCTCGCGTACGACCGCGAGCAGGCGGTGGCCCGGACGGACGAGCTGGTCCGCCGGCTGGACGAGGGCCCGCTCGGCCCCGGCTGGCCGCATGCCGGTCGCGACGCGGTGGCCGAGGCCGCCGGGGCGTGGACCGGTCCGTACACCGTGGTGGTCGTCGACGGCGACCCCGGGACGGCCGCGCTGCGGGAGACCACCGCGCGGCTCGCGGGCGCCGGTTCGGCGGCCGGAATCCATCTGATCTGCCTGGCGGAGACTCCGCCCGCCTCGCCGACCTCCCCGGTCGCCGCGACCTACGAGGCCGCCTGCCACGCCTCCCTCGCCTTCCGCGAGTGCGGGGCGGTCGCCCTGCTGAGCGGGGACGTCGCGACGGCGCTCCGGCTGCTGCGCACGGCGGGCGGCCAGGTCGCGGGGCACGGCACGGTGGCGACCGTGGACGCGGTGTCGCCGGCCTGGGCGGAACGCTTCGGCCGGGCGCTGGCACCGCTGCGGGACGAGGGCCCGGGGGCGGCGGCGGACCTCGCGAAGACCGCCGCGCTGCCGCCCACCTCCCGGCTCCTGGACGAACTGGGCCTGGCCCGGGCCACCCCGGCGTCGCTGATGGCGCGCTGGGCGTCGACGGCCGAACGCCAGCCCGGCGCCTCGGCCCGGCCGGCCCCCACCCCGTCGCCGGGGCGGCTGCGCGACCCCCAGGACACCCCGGGCCCCGGCCGCACCCTCAGCACCGGCCCGCTCCGTACCGCCCCGCTGGTCGGCGGCCAGCGCACCGAATCACCCGACTCCGGCCGCACCCCGTACCCGTCCCGTACCGACTCCGGGCGCACCCCCAACCCCGGTGCCGGTGACTCCCGTACCGACTCCGGGCGCACCCCGTACCCCGGTGCCACGGCGCGCGGTACGGGCGACACGCCGTACCCCGCTCCCGGGTCGCGTACCGGCTCCGAGCGGACCCCGTATCCGGCGTCGGCGTCCGCCGCACCGGACGGGGGCGGCGAGGGGGCCGGCGGGATGGCCGGGCGGCCGGTGGTGGTGCTGGGGGCCGGGCCCCGGGGGCCGGTGAGCGTGGATCTCGCCGACGAGGGGCCGCACCTGCTGATCGAGGGCCCGGCGGGCAGCGGGCGCACCGAACTGCTGCGGGCGGTCGCGGCCTCGCTCGCCTCGGCCGCCCGTCCCGACCGGCTCGGCATCCTGCTGGTGGACGGGGCCGGGACGGGCGGGGAGAACGGCGAGCCCGGCGAGGGGTTGCGCCCCTGCACCGAGCTGCCGCACGTCTTCTCGTACCTGTCGGCCTCCGACCCGGTCCGGATGCGGGAGTTCGCGCGGGCGCTCGGCGGTGAGCTGAAGCGCCGTGCGGAGTTGCTCGGCGGGCTGGACTTCACCGAGTGGCACACCCGGCACGAGGTCGCGCAGCGGCTCGTCGGCCAGCGGCCGCCGAGCCCCTCGGAGCAGCGCGGAGACTCCGACGCAGCCTCCTCCTCGTCCACCACGGGCACGCTGCGGCTGCGGGCGGCCGCCCGGGCTGTGGACCCGGGGCCGTCGCCGCTGCCCCGGCTGGTGGTGCTCGCCGACGACTTCGACGCGCTGGTCGCCCCCGCGCTCGGCAGTCCGGGGCGGCCGGCCGCCGGGTCGGTGGTGCGGGCACTGGAGGCGGTGGCCCGGGACGGCGGGAGGCTCGGGGTGCACCTGGTGGCGTCCTCGGGGCGCCCGGAGCGCACCGAGGACACCGAGCTGGCGCGGGGCGCCCGGCTCCGGATCGTGCTGGACCCGCCGGTGCTGCCGCCCTCGCCGGACGAACCGGCGCCGGGGCGCGGCCGGCTGGGGCATCCGGACGGGCGGGTCACCCCGTTCCAGGGCGGCCGGGTGACCGGGCGCATCCCGCGCACGGCGACCCTGCGTCCGACGGTGGTGCCGCTGGAGTGGGAGCGGATGGGTGATCCGCCGACCCGCCGTCCGGTCCGCGAACTGGGCAACGGGCCGACCGACCTGGCGCTCCTCGCCAGTGCGCTGGAGCGCGCGGCGCGCTCGGTGAACGCCGAGCGGCTGCCTCCGCTGCCGCCCGTCTCCTCATGACTCCGTCGCTGTGATTCCCGGCGTTTCCCGGCGGGCGGAGATGTCCTCCTGACCCCTGTCCGCCGGGTGCGCGATTCCTCCTGAAACGACGTCACGAGCAGGTCACGATCGTCCGCCCGGCCCCCACGGCGGTATTGCGGGCGCTCCGCGCCCCGGCGTAGGACTGTGCCCACGGACGGCGCGGCACTCGCACAGGGGCGTGCGGACGCGTCGCCGGGAAACGGGGCAGTCATGCACAGAACCCGACAACTGAGCCGGGCGGCAACGCTGTTCGCCGCGATAGGCGCGCTGGCGCTGACCGGCTGCTCGGGCGGCTCGGACGACGGCGAGGACGGCAAGGGCACCGGGGGCGCCACGGCGGGCGCGAGCGAATCGCCCGCGTCGAGCGTGTCGTTACCCCGCCTGGACGGTGAGCAGATCTCCGTGGCGGCCGTGTGGACGGGCGCGGAGCAGCAGAACTTCGTCAAGGTCCTGGACGAGTTCGAGAAGCGGACGGGAGCGAAGGTCACCTTCGTCCCCGCACAGGACCCCATCGTCAACTTCCTCGGTACGAAGATCGCGGGCGGTCAGCCGCCGGACGTGGCGATGATCCCGCAGGTGGGCGCGATCCAGCAGGCCGTGGCGAAGAAGTGGGCCAAGCCCGTCGGCAACGAGGCGCGGGCCCAGCTCGGCCAGAACTACGCGCAGGTCTGGCAGGACCTCGGAGCCGTGGACGGCACCCAGTACGGCGTCTACTACAAGGCCGCCAACAAGTCGCTGGTCTGGTACAACGCCAGGACCTTCGAGAACGCGGGCGCGGCCGAGCCGAAGACCTGGAAGGACTTCCTCACCACCGCCGAGACGGTGTCGGCCTCCGGGATCACTCCGGTGTCGGTCGGCGGGGCGGACGGCTGGACCCTCACCGACTGGTTCGAGAACGTCTACCTCTCCCAGGCGGGCCCGGAGAAGTACGACCAGCTGGCGAAGCACGGGATCAAGTGGACGGACCCGTCCGTGAAGGACGCGCTCACCACCCTCGCCCAGCTCTTCGGCAAGCCGGAGCTGATCGCGGGCGGCGCGTCCGGGGCGCTCCAGACCGAGTTCCCGGCGTCGGTGACGCAGACCTTCACCGGCGGGGACCAGCCGAAGGCCTCGATGGTCTTCGAGGGCGACTTCGTCTCCGTCAACATCGCGGAGACCGACGCGAAGATCGGTACGGACGCCAAGGTGTTCCCGTTCCCGGCGGTCGGCGCGGACTCCCCGGTGGTGACCGGCGGGGACGCGGCGGTGGCGCTGAAGGACTCCAAGGGTGCCCAGGCGCTGCTGACCTTCCTGGCGTCCACGGACGCGGCGAAGATCTCGGCCGGGGCGGGCGGGTTCCTCTCGCCGAACAAGTCCCTGGACCCGGCGGTGTACCCGAACGAGGTGCAGCGCACCATGGCCCAGGCGCTGATCGCGGCCGGCGACGACGTCAGGTTCGACATGTCGGACCAGGCGCCGCAGTCCTTCGGCGGCACGCCCGGCAAGGGCGAGTGGAAGATCCTCCAGGACTTCCTGAAGAACCCGAAGGACATCGCGGGGACCCAGCGGGCGCTGGAGTCCGCCGCCGCCGAGGCCTACAAGAGCTGACGCGGTGACGACAGCGACGACGGGGGGCGCCGGTGCGGTGCCCCCCGTCCACCCGGGTCCCCCCGTCCGTACCCGTACCGGCCGCCCCTCCCGGCGGCCCGGCCGAGGTGTCACCGGCACCCGCAGAGCCGTCGCGGTGGCCTTCCTGCTGCCCGCGCTGGTGCTGCTCGGTGCGCTGGTGGTCTATCCGATCGCCTACTCCGTCTACCGTTCGTTCCTCGACCAGGCGGGCACCGGCTTCGCCGGGCTCGACAACTACCGGAAGCTCTTCACGGACGACTCGATCCGTACGGCGGTCAGGAACAACCTGATCTGGGTGGTCCTCGCGCCCACCGTCTCCACCGCGCTCGGACTGATCTTCGCGGTGCTGACCGAACGCATCCGCTGGGGCACGGCGTTCAAGCTGATCGTCTTCATGCCGATGGCGATCTCCATGCTGGCCGCCGGGATCATCTTCCGGCTGGTCTACGACGAGGCCCCGGAGCGCGGGGTCGCCAACGCGGTCTGGGTGGGCGTGCACGACACCTTCGCGCGGTCCGCCGGGTTCCCGAAGGCGCATCCGCTGCCGGTGCACCCGCTGAAGGCGGGCGGCGGCGGGTCGTTCGTCACGAAGGCGACGGTGCGGGCGGGCGTCCCGGTGCTGCTGCCGCTGGTCGGGGTCGTACCGGAGAAGATGCCGCACGACGCGGAGCCGGCGCGCACCCCGGCGCCGGACGGCGACCGGATCACCGGCACCGCCTGGCTGGACTTCACCAAGGGCGGCGGCGGGAAGCCCAACACGGTCGATGCCGAGGAACTGGGCCTCAAGGGCATCGAGGTGGAGGCGGTGAAGGACGGCGAGGTCGTCGCCACCACCACGGCCGGCACGGACGGGTCCTTCTCGCTGCCCGCCGCCGCCGAGGGCGCGGTGCTGAGGCTGCCGGCCGGCAACTTCCGCGAGCCGTACAACGGGGTCTCCTGGCTCGGCCCGGACCTGGTCACCCCCGGGATCATCGGCAGTTACGTCTGGATGTGGGCGGGCTTCGCGATGGTGCTGATCGCGGCGGGCCTCGCCGGCCTCCCCCGCGAACTCCTGGAGGCGGCACGGGTCGACGGGGCGAACGAGTGGCAGGTCTTCCGCCGGATCACCGTGCCGATGCTGGCACCGGTCCTCGCGGTGGTGCTGGTCACGCTCATGATCAACGTACTGAAGGTCTTCGACCTGATCTTCATCATCGCGCCGGGCTCCTCCCAGGACGACGCCAACGTCCTCGCCCTCCAGCTGTACCGCTCCTCCTTCGGTACGGACGCGGACCTGGGGGTCGGCAGTGCCATCGCCGTCCTCCTGCTGCTGCTGGTGATCCCGGTGATGGCCTTCAACATCCGGCGGATACGGAAGGAGGGGCGCCGATGACGGCCGCGTCCACCACCACGGCCGGGGCGGCCCGCCCCTCGCTCGCGGCACGGATCGCCGCACGGGCGGGCGGCGGGGTGATGCGGGTCTTCCTCGTCCTGGTCGCCCTGTTCTGGCTGATGCCGACGATCGGGCTGCTGCTCTCCTCGCTGCGGGACGGCAAGGACATCGCGGCGAGCGGCTGGTGGCAGGTCTTCACCACCCCCTCCCAGCTGACCCTCGACAACTACCAGCACCTGCTCTCCGACTCGGCGATCACCGGCTCGCTGCTCTCCACCGTGATGATCACCGTGCCGTCCACCGTCCTGGTGGTGGTGATCGGCTCGTTCGCCGGCTACGCCTTCGCCTGGATGGACTTCCCCGGCCGCGACTGGTGGTTCCTGCTGGTCGTGGGGCTGCTGGTGGTGCCGGTACAGGTCGCCCTGATCCCGGTCTCCAAGCTCTTCGGCACCCTGGGGATCTTCGAGACCACCCTCGGCGTGGTCCTCTTCCACACGGCCTTCGGCCTGCCGTTCGCGATCTTCCTGCTGCGGAACTTCTTCGCGGAGATCCCCCGCGAGCTGCTGGAGGCCGCCCGGCTCGACGGGGCGGGCGAGATCCGGCTCTTCACCCGGGTCGTGATGCCGCTCGGCGGCCCCGCCATCGCCTCACTCGGAATCTTCCAGTTCCTCTGGGTCTGGAACGACATGCTGGTCGCGCTGATCTTCGCGGACGCGGACTCCCCGCCGATCACCGTGGCACTCCAGCAGCAGGTACGCCAGTTCGGCAACAACATCGACGTACTGGCACCGGGGGCGTTCGTGTCGATGGTGATCCCGCTGGCGGTGTTCTTCGCCTTCCAGCGGCAGTTCGTCTCGGGGGTGATGGCGGGGGCGGTGAAGTGAGCGGCTCTCCAGTGGCGGGAAACGTCCGTCCGATCAGATACCAAGCCGGCATCATCCGCGTATGGCCATGACACTCCGCCTCCCTGACGACCTCGACGCCAAACCCACCGACCGAGCCCGCCGCGAGGGCCGCAGCAAGCAGGAACTCGCCATCGAGGCCATCCGCGAAGCCCAGAACCGGGCAGAGCCGAAGGTGGACGACGTCCTGGCCGAGCTGATGGAGAGTGACGCCGAGATCCTGGACTACCTGAGGTGACCGAGGTCGCGCAGGACCACCTGGGCGTGCCGGTCGTCGCCACACGCCTGTCGGAGTGGTTCCCCCTCTCCTGACACCGCGAGGACCCGGGCGCAACGTCGCGCGCCCGGGTCCTCGTACGTTCGCGCCTGCTACGCCCCCGGGTGCTTGAGCGCGGCGACCGTGGAGGCTGCGAGGTCGTCGAGGTATCCCTTGGGCAGGCCGCCGCGGACCACCACGAGCCGCCAATACAGCGGTCCCACGATCAGGTCCAGCGCACGGTCGGGGTCGCTGCCCTCCGGCAGTTCGCCCCGGGCCACCGCCGCCCGGACGACGACGGCGGCGACGCCCTGCTGGGGGTCGAGGAGGGCCGCCTTGATCGTGTCGGCGATCTCCGGGTTCCGGGCCGCCTCGACGAGCAGGTCCGGGATCACCTGGGAGGCGACGGGGTGGCGGAGCGCGTACGAGGCGAGTCCGAGGACCGCCCGTACGTCCCCGTACAGCGATCCGGTGTCGGGGGTCGGCATGCCCTGTTCGGCGACGGCGGCCACCAGGTCGAGCACCAGGTGCAGTTTGGACTTCCAGCGCCGGTAGACGGCGGTCTTGCCGACGCCCGCGCGGCGCGCGATGCCCTCCATCGACATCCGGGCGAAGCCCACCGCGGCCAGCTCCTCGAAGACGGCCCCGCGGATCGCGTCGGTCACGTCCTCACGCAGCACGGCGGCGCCCGCCGGGGTGCGGCGCCGGGGTCCGGGTTCGGTGCTCATGCTGTGAATGATATCCGTAACGACGAAACGGTTGCGTCCCGACGCCCATACGATTTACGCTCAGCGTGGCGACGAAACGGTCCCGTCCCATCGTTCGCTCGCGGTTGCCCCGCAGTTCAACGCCTGTTCCCCCGCTTCGAAGCCTGTTCCGTTCCAGGCTCCGACCGCCTGTTCCCAGCCTCCGTCGAAAGCGATCGTGGTGAGCCAGACAGCAGCTCCGCCGACCCCAGGGCCGGCCGAAACCGATCCCGCCGCCCTCGCCCCGGTCTACGCCCCGGGCGAGCTGGCGGCGCTCGCCGCCCGCCACGGCCTCACCGTCAGCGGCGCCCGCCCCTCCCTCGCGTCGTACATCGCCCAGCTCTGGGGGCGCAGGCACTTCATCGTGGCCTTCGCCACCGCCAAGCTGACCGCGCAGTACAGCCAGGCGAAGCTCGGCCAGATCTGGCAGATCATGACGCCGCTGCTCAACGCGGCGGTGTACTACTTCATCTTCGGCATCCTGATGGGCACCAAGCGCGGGGTCCCCGACTTCGTGCCGTTCCTCGTCACGGGCGTCTTCATCTGGACGTTCACCTCCAGTTCGATCACCGCGGGCACCCGTGCGATCAGCGGCAACATCGGGCTGGTGCGCGCCCTGCACTTCCCGCGCGCCTCGCTGCCGGTCGCGCTCGCCCTCCAGCAGCTCCAGCAGCTGCTGTTCTCGCTCGCCGCGCTCGTCGTGATCCTGTTCGTCTTCGGGGAGTTCCCCAGCCCCAGCTGGGTGCTCGCCGTCCCCGCGCTCTTCCTCCAGGCGCTCTTCAACACGGGCGTCTCGATGTTCGTGGCGCGGCTCACCGCGAAGACCCCGGACATCGCCCAGCTGATGCCGTTCCTGCTGCGCACCTGGATGTACGCGTCCGGCGTGATGTGGAGCCTGGACTCCCTCCTCACCGCTGACCGGGTCCCGCACTGGGTCATCGTCGCGCTCGACTGCAACCCGGCGGCCGTCTACATCGACCTGATGCGGTTCGCCCTGATCGAGAGCTTCACCGCCGACCAACTGCCTCCGCACGTATGGGCGGTGGCCGCCGCGTGGGCGCTGGTCTGCGGCATCGGCGGCTTCGTGTTCTTCTGGAAGGCCGAAGAGAGGTACGGACGTGGCTGACACGACCGAGGAGCGGGAGCCCACCGTCGTCGTCGACGACGTGCACATCACCTACAAGGTCAACGGCACCAAGGGCGGCCGGGGCAGCGCGACCTCCGCGCTCAGCCGGATCGTCACCCGCCGTGAGAGCCCGGGCGTGCGCGAGGTGCACGCCGTGAAGGGCGTCAGCTTCGCCGCGTACAAGGGGGAGGCGATCGGCCTCATCGGCTCGAACGGCTCCGGCAAGTCCACTCTGCTCAAGGCGATCGCCGGGCTGCTCCCGGCGACGAAGGGCAAGGTCCACACGCAGGGCCAGCCCTCGCTGCTCGGTGTGAACGCGGCGCTGATGAGCGACCTCACCGGCGAGCGGAACGTCGTGCTGGGCGGCCTCGCGATGGGCATGTCCCGTCAGGAGATCCGCGAGCGGTACGACGACATCGTCTCCTTCTCCGGCATCAACGAGAAGGGCGACTTCATCACGCTGCCGATGCGGACGTACTCCTCCGGCATGGGCGCCCGGCTGCGGTTCTCCATCGCGGCGGCCAAGAGCCACGACGTGCTGCTGATCGACGAGGCGCTCTCCACCGGAGACGCCAAGTTCCAGAACCGGAGCAAGGACCGGATCAAGGAGCTCCGCAAGGAGGCCGGCACGGTCTTCCTGGTCAGCCACAGCAACCGGTCGATCCTGGAGACCTGCGACCGGGCGATCTGGCTGGAGGCGGGCGTCCTGCGGATGGACGGCCCGGCGGAGGACGTCGTCGCCGCGTACGAGCGGTTCACGAAGAAGTAGGAGTACGAGCGGTTCGCGTGCGGAGCCGTACGCCCCCGCACGCGGGCGCACGAAGGGGGGCTCCGGGCTTTTACGGCCCGGAGCCCCCTCTCTCATGTCACCGCGCGCACGCGGTCAGGCGTGCGTGCGCAGCAGCGTCCGCATGGTCCGCATCGCGACCGACAGGTTCGCCAGGTCGAAGGCGTCGGAGCTCTGGATCTCCTCCAGGGTGGAGCGCGACCGGGAGAGGATCGCCGCGTTCTTCTCCTCCCACGCCGTGAACCGCTCCTCCGGCGCGGCACCCTCGGCCCCCACGGCCAGGACGTCGGCGGTGAGCGCCGCATGGGCCGCGTACAGGTCCTCGCGGATGGAGGCACGGGCCATCGACTGCCAGCGGTCGGCGCGCGGCAGCTCGATGATCCGGTCCATCAGCGCGGTGATCCGCAGCCGGTCCGCGAGGTCGTAGTAGACCTCGGCGACGGCGAGCGGGTCCTTGCCCGTACGGTCCGCGATGGCCACGATGTCGAGCGCCGGGAACGCCGAGGAGAACCCGGCGACGCGCTGTGCCAGCTCCTCCGGCACGTCGGCCGAGGTCAGCTCGTCCAGGATCTGCTGGTACCACTCCTGGTCGGTGCCCCGCAGCAGCTTGGGCATCGCGGCCCAGACCTCGGCGACCCGGTCCTCGAAGAAGGCGACGGTGGCCTCGATGTCCACCGGCTGCGGGCGGTTGCCGAGCAGCCAGCGGGTGCCGCGCTCCACCAGCCGGCGGGAGTGCAGCCTGATGCGGGTCTGCACCCCGGCACCGACCTGGTTGTCGAGCGCCTCCACGGCGTCCCAGACCTGGTTCAGGCCGAAGATCTCGCGGGCCGCGGCCTGCGCCCGCACGATCTCCTCCACCGAGGCCCCGGTCTCCTCGCGGAACCGGTGCAGGAAGGTCGAACCGCCGGTGTTCACGGTGTCGTTGACCAGCACCGTGGTGATGATCTCGCGGCGCAGCGCGTGGCCGTCGATGGCCTCGGGGAAGCGTTCGCGCAGCTGCTTCGGGAAGTAGGCGTGCGCGAGGCGCTGGAGGTGCGGGTCGTCGGGGAGGCTGGTGCGGATCAGCTCGTCGGCGGCGGTGATCTTGGTGTAGGCGAGCAGCACGGCGAGTTCCGGCTGGCTCAGGCCCTTGCCGGCGGTGAGGAGTTCGCGGATCTGCCGGTCGGCGGGGAGGAACTCCAGCGCGCGGTCCAGCTCGCCCGCGGCCTCCAGCCGGCGCATCGAGCGCTGGTGGGCGTGGAGCAGGTCGGTGGCCTGGGCACCGGCGTTGGTGAGCGCGACGTTCTGCGCGTAGTTGTTGCGCAGCACGAGCGCGCCGACCTCGTCGGTCATCTCGGCGAGCAGCTTGTTGCGCTGCTTGACGGTCATGTCGCCGTCCCGGACCAGCCCGTTGAGCAGGATCTTGATGTTCACCTCGTGGTCGGAGGTGTCCACGCCCGCGCTGTTGTCGATCGCGTCGGTGTTGACCGAGCCGCCGGCCCGGGCGAACTCGATGCGGCCGAGCTGGGTGGCGCCGAGGTTGCCGCCCTCGCCGACGACCTTGGCCCGCAGGTCCTGGCCGTTGACCCGGATCGCGTCGTTGGCCTTGTCGCCGACGTCGGCGTCGGTCTCGGCGGAGGACTTGATGTAGGTGCCGATGCCGCCGTTCCACAGCAGGTCGACCGGGGCCCGCAGGATGGCCTTCATCAGATCGGCGGGGGTCATCTTGGTGACGCCCGCCTCGATGCCGAGGGCCTCGCGGACGTGTGCGTTGACCGGGATCGACTTCGCGGTGCGGGGGTGGACGCCGCCGCCCGGCGAGAGCAGCTTGGTGTCGTAGTCGGCCCAGGAGCTGCGGGGCAGTTCGAAGATCCGGCGCCGCTCGGCGTAGGAGACGGCGGCGTCCGGGGTCGGGTCGAGGAAGATGTGCCGGTGGTCGAAGGCGGCGACGAGCCGGATGTGCTCGGAGAGCAGCATGCCGTTGCCGAACACGTCGCCGGACATGTCGCCGACGCCGACGACGGTGAAGTCCTCGGTCTGCGTGTCGTGGCCCAGGGCGCGGAAGTGCCGCTTGACGGACTCCCAGGCGCCGCGCGCGGTGATGCCCATGCCCTTGTGGTCGTACCCGGCGGAGCCGCCGGAGGCGAAGGCGTCGCCGAGCCAGAAGTTGTACGCGACGGCGACCTCGTTGGCGATGTCGGAGAAGCTCGCGGTGCCCTTGTCGGCGGCGACGACGAGGTAGGTGTCGTCCTCGTCGTGGCGGACCACGCCGACGGGGGGCACGGTCTCGCCGGCCACCAGGTTGTCGGTGATGTCGAGCAGCGCCGAGACGAAGACGCGGTAGGCGGCGATGCCCTCGGCGAGCCAGGCATCGCGGTCGAGCGCCGGGTCCGGGAGCTGCTTGGCGACGAAGCCGCCCTTGGCGCCCACCGGCACGATCACGGTGTTCTTCACCATCTGTGCCTTGACCAGGCCGAGGACCTCGGTACGGAAGTCCTCGCGCCGGTCCGACCAGCGCAGCCCGCCGCGGGCGACCTTGCCGAAGCGCAGGTGGACGCCTTCGACGCGGGGCGAGTACACCCAGATCTCGAAGGCGGGGCGCGGGGCGGGCAGGTCGGGGATGGCCTGCGGGTCGAACTTCATCGAGACGTAGGCGTGCGGTTCGCCGTCGTCGGCGCGCTGGAAGAAGTTGGTCCGCAGGGTCGCCTTGATGACGGTGAGGAAGGAGCGCAGGATGCGGTCCTCGTCGAGCGAGGCCACCTGGTCGAGCGCGCCGTCGAGCTCTTCGAGGAGCCCGTCGGTCAGTTCCCGGCCGGCCTTCTGGCGGGCGGGCGACATCCGGGCCTCGAAGAGGGAGACCAGCAGCCGGGTGGTGTGGACGTTGTCGCGGAGGGTGTCCTCCATGTAGTCCTGGCTGAAGGTGGAGCCCGCCTGCCGCAGGTACTTCGCGTAGGCGCGGAGCACCATCGCCTGCCGCCAGTCGAGTCCGGCGCGCAGGACGAGGGAGTTGAAACCGTCGTTCTCGGCGGCGCCGGTCCAGACCGCGGCGAAGGCGTTCTGGAAACGGTCGCGGGCGTCGTCGGCGAGGTGGTCGCCGCCGCCCGCGGGCAGCCGCAGCCCGAAGTCGTAGATCCAGCCGGTGGTCCGGTCCGCGCAGCGCAGTTCGTACGGGCGCTCGTCGACGACCTCCACGCCCAGGCGCTGGAGCACCGGGAGGACGGCGGAGAGCGAGACGGGCTCGCCGGTCCGGTAGATCTTGAAGCGCCGCTCGCCGGGGAGCGCGCCGACCGGCTCGTAGAGGCTGAGCGCGAAGTCCTTCTCACCCGCCTTGAGGCGTTCGAGGTGGACCAGGTCGGCCACGGCGGCGCGCGGCGAGTGGTCGGCCTTGTAGCCCTCGGGGAAGGAGCGGGCGTAGCGGCGCAGCAGTTCGGCGGCGCGTTCCTCGCCGCATTCGGCGTTCAGTGCCTCCTGGAAGCCGTCCGCCCAGGAGCGGGCGGCCTCGACGAGGCGGGCCTCGATGTGCTCGGTGTCGGCGTCCGTGAGGTGGGGCAGTTCGGTGCCGGGGGCGACCCGGACGACGAAGTGCAGCCGGGACAGGATGGACTCGGTGTTCCAGGCGGTGAAGTCGACGCTGGTGCCGCCGAGTTCCTCCTTGAGGATGTCGATCAGCCGCAGCCGGACGCCGGTGGTGTAGCGGTCGCGCGGCAGGTAGACGAGGGCGGAGTAGTAGCGGCCGTACTCGTCCTGGCGCAGGTAGAGGCGGAGCCGGCGGCGTTCCTGGAGGTAGAGCACCGAGGTGACGATCGAGCGGAGCTGATCGGTCGGCGTCTGGAACATGTCGTCGCGCGGGTAGGTCTCCAGGATCTGGAGCAGGTCGCGGCCGTCGTGGCTGTTGTCCGAGAAGCCGGCGCCCTCGAGCACCTCGGCGACCTTGCGGCGGACGACCGGGACCCGGCGCACCGACTCGGTGTAGGCGGCGGACGAGAACAGGCCGAGGAAGCGGCGCTCGCCGACGACGTTGCCGTCGGCGTCGAACTTCTTCACGCCGACGTAGTCGAGGTAGCTCGGGCGGTGGACCGTGGAGCGGCTGTTCGCCTTGGTCAGGATGAGCAGCTTGTGCTCGCGGGCCTTGGCACGGGCGTCGGCGGGGAGCCGGTCGAAGGACGGGCTGACGGGGTGCGCCTCGTCCTCGTGGTGCTTCGGGTCGGAGCGCAGGATGCCGAGGCCGGTGCCGGGCACGGCGGCGAGCGAGTCGCCGTTCTTCAGCTCGTACTCGCGGTAGCCGAGGAAGGTGAAGTGGTCGGCGGCGAGCCAGCGCAGCAGCTCACCGGCCTCCTCGATCTCCTCGGTGGGGAGGTCGTCGGTCGGCTCGCTCTTGAGGCCGTCCGCGATGCGCAGCGCGGCGGCACGCATCTTGTCCCAGTCCTCGACGGTCTCGCGCACGTCGGACAGGACGCGCAGCAGGTCGGCGGTGATCTCCTTGAGGTCCTCGCGGTCCGTCTCGCGGTCGATCTCCACGTGGATCCAGGACTCGACGAGCACGTCGTGCGGGAGTGCCGCCCCGGCGGTGCCGGCGTCCTTGCGGCCCTTGCCCTGGGGGACCCGGGGGACGCCGGGGCCGTCGGTGAGGACCTCCAGCAGCTTGCCGGTGACGTCACGGCGCACCAGGACCTGGGGGTGGATGACCAGGTGGATGCTGCGGTTCTGGCGGGACAGCTCGTTGGTGACGGAGTCGACGAGGAACGGCATGTCGTCGGTGACGACCTCGACGACGGAGTGGCTGGAGGTCCAGCCGTTCTCCTCCACGGTCGGGGTGTGCACCCGGACGTTCGCGGTGCCCTGGGGTCGGTTCTCGGCCAGCCGGTAGTGCGAGGAGGCGGCGCCGAAGACGTCCACCGGGTCCCGGCCGTTCAGGTCCTCCGGGGCGGTGTGCAAGTAGTAGCGCTGGAGGTAGGAGAGGAGCATGTCCCGGCCGGACCGCTCGTCCCCGTCCGTACCGGCCGCGGCGACGCGCACCCGGGGGGTACCCCCCGGGCCGCCGGCACCACCGCCCGGGCTGTTGTCAGCTACCTCGGCGGCCCGTGCGAGCAGCTCGGCCTTGGCTTCGTCCAGCTTGGTCTGCATGTCCTCTGGCTCCTGTCGCGCGCCATTGCGTGACGTAGGTGACAAAAGCGGCACAACGCCACGACGCGGGGTATCCGGTCGTAGTCGACGCTATGCCGCGATGAGAGATACCCGGGACCAAATCGGCGATATTCAGCCGTGGGCCGGGGTGATGGCGATCACGGATCGCCCGGGTGCGGGTGCACTCCGGGACCGGGGCGGGGGCGTCCATGCCCCCGCGGCGTATCGCGCTGATCACGGGCCCAAGGCTATCCCGACCGGACGGGTGGCCGTCATGAACCGTATGTGTACAAACGAAGACCCTCGTTTTGGACACTTCGTCCTGCTCGCCACCGCTCGCCGCCCTCCCCCGGCGAAGGCGCTCGGCGAAGGCGCGCCCTCTTGGCGAACCCGTCCGTCCGGTGCAGGCTGGTCCCCGCCGTACGAGGCCGGGCCGCATGCCCGCACCCGGCCGACCCACCCACTCTGGGGGACCGCCCATGGCACCGAAGATCCTGCTCGTCACCGGCGACGCGGCCGAGTCGCTGGAAGTCCTCTACCCGTACCAGCGGCTGCGCGAGGAGGGGTACGAGGTCGACATCGCCGCCCCCGAACGCAAGACCCTGCGCTTCGTGGTCCACGACTTCGAGCCCGGCTTCGACACCTACACCGAGAAGCCCGGTTACACCTGGCCCGCCGACCTGGCGTTCGCCGACGTCGTGCCCGGCGACTACGCCGCCCTCGTGATCCCCGGCGGCCGGGCACCGGAGTACCTCCGCAACAACGCCGACCTGCGGAGGATCGTCGTCGCCTTCTTCGAGGACGCCCGGCCGGTCGCGCAGATCTGCCACGGCCCGCTGATCACCGCCACGACGGGGAGTCTCGACGGGCGCGAGGTGACCGCCTATCCGGCGCTGGAGCCGGACATGCGGACGGCCGGGGCCGCCTTCCAGGACAGCGAGGCGGTGGTCGACGGCACCCTGGTCTCCTCGCGCGCCTGGCCCGACCACTCGGCGTGGATGCGCGAGTTCCTCAAGGTGCTCCGCGCGAAGGCCCCGGTGGCCTGAGGCCCCTGCGCGGCCCGGGGGCGGGCCCGGCCGGATGGGCGGACACGCTGGACGTGGCCACCAAGGCCAACCCGAACGCCGAACTCCTCGTCTCCGGCGGC